>CAXBKM010000055.1:0-9917 GCA_963976265.1 uncultured Maricaulaceae bacterium | reverse complement strand
TGTCATTATAGGCCCGCACGACTTCGTCGCGGACGGCCATGACGGTTTCAAGTTGGACTTCGGCGGCTGCGACGGCTGTCACAACGTCAACCAGTTCGGCCTGTCCGACAGCGGCTTGCGCCGTCATGGCTTCTGCCGCGCGCAGGCTGTCACCCGTGTTCGATACGGCATATGAAACCATGGCGGCAAAGTCAGGCGCTCCGGCATCTCCGCCGGGTGTAACTGAACCCGGCTGTCCGGCCGCTTCAGCGGCAGCGAGATAGGCACGAAGTGCGGTTGGGTCGATGGCCATTGGCTACTCCATAGGCAGTGGCGAATTTTTCGCCACTTGAAAAATACTAGCGTCTCAAGAGGTCGAGCGCGCGCTCCATCATTCGGCGGCTGGATTCGACCATGTTGAGATTGGCTTCATAGCTACGCTGTGCTTCACGCATATCCATCAGCTCAATCAGCGTCTGGACATTGGGATATTTGACATAGCCATCCGCATCGGCAGCCGGATGACCGGGCTCAAACCGCAAATCAAACTCTGACTGATCGGCATCCACGCCGGTCATGCGTACCACTTCCAGCCCGGTCGCATGATCCATCTCCGCCTCAAAAATCGGAATCTGCCGTTGATAGGGATCGGAGCCCGGCGCATCGCCTGTTGAGGCGGCATTGGCAATATTCTCGGCAATAATCCGCATCCGCGCCGATTGTGCACGCATGCCTGCTGCGGCAACGGAAAGAGCGTCTGAAGCGTCAGTCATCTAGGCAACTCCTCTATTTCCTACCGACCGGGTGGGCGGGCGGCCGTCCGCATCAATGACAGGCTTTTCTGATACAGGCTGAGCGCGGTTTCGTAGCGCAGGCGGTTTTCCTGGGCGATCACCATTTGCTCTTCCAGATTGACCGAATTTCCATTGGCTGTCGTCTCGGTCCCGGGTCTGGACACGACTGAATAAGTACGACTTCCGCTCCCCGCAGGGGTCATATGCCCGGCATGCGTTGCAACCATCGAAACAGCCGCGGGCGACGATGAGTTTCTTAGCTCGCGGCTCAAAGCCCGGTGGAAGTCAGCCTCAGAGAGATCATTGGGCGCATAGCCCGGCGTATCGGCATTGGCGACATTCTGGGCCAGCACACGTTGGCGCTCTGACAGGAACCCCATGGATTCCCGCAGCATCGTCAAAACAGAGGCTTCACCAACAGCCATAATGACCCACTTTTTTTACTCGATTTCAGCGTGAATTGCGTCGTTTAACGCCTCGTTAACGCGCGCACGCCCGAATGGGCGTTAACGAAGGTTGATGAGTCGTGAATACCATCCATGGACGTTATTGATTTTGCTCGATATTTCGCCGCGCTCGCCGTGGTATTGGGACTCTTGGGATTGCTGGCTCTTGGCACAAGACAGGGCTGGCTCGCGGGTTTGCTCTCTGGATTGGGCCGAGGCGGGCTGACTGGCACATCCCGTGAGCGCCGCATGAAAATCGTTGAATCCCTGGTTCTGGACCCACGTCGCCGCGTGGTCATTTTGCGTTGCGATGCCGAGGAACACGTCCTGCTCCTTGGTCCCAACGCCGAAACCATTCTGGACCGTCGCCCACTGACACCCGACGAGGAGGCGAAGCTGTGAAACACGCCCTGTCTACTATGGCCGCTGCGGTCCTGATTTTGCTGGCGAATGCCGGCATGGCGGATGCATCCGTTTCGGTCAGCTTGGGCGATGAAGGCGCATTGACAGAACGGGTCCTCCAGCTGGTGGCCTTGCTGACGATTTTGTCACTCGCGCCGTCCATCGTGATCATGACAACGTCCTTTGTGCGCATAGTCGTCGTTCTGTCTCTGTTGCGAACCGCCATCGGCCTCCAGCAAAGCCCGCCCAATGTCGTTCTGACGAGCCTCGCCATCTTCCTGACGGCCTTCATCATGGCGCCGGTTTTTACCCAATCCTATGAAGAGGGTATTCGCCCGCTCCTCAATGAAGAAATCGAAATGGACGAAGCCTTTGATGCGGCGTCAGGCCCAATCAAAACCTTCATGCTGGCCCATACACGTGAAGATGATTTGGCGCTCTTTATCGGCTTCATGGAGGGTGATTTGCCTGAAACCGCTGAAGACACGCCGTTTTTCGTTGTTGCACCCTCATTCATGATTTCAGAGCTGAGGCGCGCCTTTGAAATCGGTTTCCTGCTATTCATACCATTTTTGATCATTGATCTGGTTGTCGCATCCATCCTGATGTCGATGGGTATGATGATGCTGCCGCCCATTGTCATATCATTGCCGTTCAAGCTGATATTCTTTGTGCTGGTGGATGGTTGGCGACTTGTCACCGGCAGTCTGGTTCAGAGCTTTGGCACTGTGGGTTTACCACCCGGAGGATGATCAGGCGGGGATTACGCCCCGCCTTCAAAGCGTGCCCGGAACCGTTCCATAAAGGCATCCAGCGTATCGACGTCGGCAACCTGCCGCGCCAGATCGCCAACGCGTGCATCGCCGGATGCGGTTGTATCGCTGGTCAGGATTGTGAACGCTGCGGCGCGTGCGGTCTGGGCCATGGCAGCGTTATAGCGGGTCTGCAGACGGGCCAGTGAAATGCGGTCGCCTGCGAGATTATAGGCAATCGCGGCGCGCAACACATCGGCCTGGTCTGTCGCATTCAACGCTGTTTCAGTATTCCAGCGATCTCCAAGAACGGCTTCCAGACGGCGCCCGGCATCTGGCCAGTCGCGGCGATCCCAGGCGACATCCGCGCGCAAACGATACGCCGTCTCGCTATCGTCGTTCTGGACCAGTTCAAGCGCATGGTCGAAGCGCTCCAATTCCGCGTGGGCGCGCGCTTCCAGCAAACGGCGCTGGCCCACCAATTCATCCGGCAAGCCTGCCACGCGTGTTGACCGCAATATCCGCAGCGCTTCAGCCGGGCGGCGATCCATCAGATAAATCACGGCCAGATCAGTCGCGACACGCGCGCGCGCCGAAGGCTCATGCAGGCGGCTGTCGACCTGATGGCGCAATAGCTGTGCAGCGGGGTCCAGCAAATCGAACGCAACCAGCCGGTCGGCCAGTCGCCGGATCATCCGGTCGCCATCCGCGCCAATCGGCGTGAGATGCGAGTATTCATAAAACAGGGCCACCGCTTCGATCGGGTCCATCCGGTCAGCCTCACCGCCCAGGAATAAACGCTGAAACACATTGACCATCTCGGCACCAATGCGGCGTGAGGCCGGGCTGTCAGGGAAACGGGCTTGAGCATTGCGCATCGCCTCAAGACCTTGCGTGTAAGCCCCTTCCCTGATGTAGAGCGAGCCCAATAGCCGCGTGACATCGAGCTCAATGTCGTCACCACGCCAGCGGAAGCGCAAATTTTCCAGCGCTTCAACGCCGTCCTGCGCGGTAATATCGCCAGCATCCAATTGCAGGCGGTAAAGTTCGTAAAGCGCGCGCGCTTCAATATCGCCAAAACCGGTATCTCCCAGCGCTTCGAGGCGGCGCATCGCGCGATCAATATCACCCGACGCGGCATCAATACGGGCGCCGACCCATTCGGCCTGCGCCGCGACATAGGGTTCAGGCTGACCGCTGGCGACGGCGCGCAGATATTCGGTGGCGCTGGAAAAATCGTTCAGTTCCATCGCAGTTTGCGCATGGCCCAGACGAAAGCGATTCTGCCAGACTGGATCGTAATCATAAATGCTCTCGCGGCCCTGGCTGAAGCGACGACTGGCTTCTTCCCACTCCTCCATCTCAACAGCGATCAGGGCGCGCCATGGCGCGGCTGCCGGATCAGCCATCAATTGAGGAGTAGAAAATGCGGTATGCGCCGCTTCAACACGGCCGATCATCAAATTGGCAACACCGGTCAACGCATTGACGTGCGGATCATTGCCAATCGCCGGATTCATGTCGACCGCCGACGCGATAACACCCAGTGCTTCGGGTGCCAGTTCATGCGCGATCAGAAAGCGCGCATATACAATCCGCGATGCCGCGTCGCCCAAGGCGGCTTCGCGCTGCAGGCGGGCATTGTTCGGCCAGAACGCCCCGTCGCGGCGCCATTGGGCTACATCCATAAAGGCCGGTGACGAGCCCCCGCTCGCGCGGACCAGAGCTGAATTCCTGTCAGTCGTCGGTGTCAGGGCCAGACCTTCAGGCCGGGCAAAAATCGCGTCCGTGCCTGTCAGCGACACCGTCATGTCATCGGCAGCTGTTTCAGCGGCCGCACCATGTGATGAGGGCAGCAAGGCCGCGCCGACGAAATCACGGCGAGATGGCACACCTTCAATCGGCGCGAGCGCCGTGACGATAGCCAGCCGGTCGCCCACGACAGGGTCATCAATCCAGAAGGCATTTCGAGCCTGTTGCAGGCTGACGATAATACGAGCAGGCGATCCCCGGCGTGCTTCGCGGCGGATGACCGCCGGGCGCGGCGGTGTGGCAATGCGCTCGGAAAATGCAACCGTCCAGGCCGAGCCTTCAACGCGGGCCTCGGCGTTGGTAGACGGCGGCGTGACTATACGTGCGGCTGAATAGCCCTCACCGACATAGGTTTCAAAGCCAACAACATGACCGCGTTGACCGTGCGCAACTTCTGACAAATCCAGTTCGGCTTCGGCGTCGAAGACGATCCAGATGGCCGCGCCGCGCCGAAACACAGCCGCGCCGACGGGAGCCGCCCATTCAAACCGTGCCAGAAATTCGCCATCTGCGTCCGATGCCGCGACGACTACACGCCCATCGACTGGAACCGGGTCAGCGGTCGGCGCGCTGTCAGCCATCGTCAAACCGGTTTGCGGTTCGGGTGCTTCGCTCGCCAATTCCAGGTCGGCGTCCTCAAAGTCATCCGAACTCACGTCAGCTTCTGTGAGGTCAGTATCCGGTATGCTGGCCTCGGCAATTTGCACCTCGGCCCGAGGCGCAGGATCAGCCGGTATTGGGTCAGGCGTTGTTGCAGCACTGTCCGACGCATCATCACTATCACTTGCCGCTTCATCGGCATTGGCAGCGGCAACCGCTTCATTGAGCGTCGCAAGTGTATTGAGAAGCGCTTCAGCGTTCGCAGATTCAGGGTCGAGCAGGTCGACCACAACACGTCCTTCATCGCTCCACGCCCGCGCCGTAACACCGGGGTCAAGATCCAGAACGAGCTGGTAATCATCATTCCCCCGCGCGCCAGAAATCATCTCCATCAAGCGCGGCGGTGAGGCCCGCAAGGGTGCCAAATCCATCTCACCGGGGCGATTGAAACTCAGCGTCGCCTGATCGCCATCCTGCGTCAGTGTGTATTCGACGGTTTCTGGCCAGATAAACTCCAGCCGCGTGTATTCTGTCGCCTGCCCGAATCGAATGGTCACGGCCAATGCATCAGGCGGCGGTGGCGGAGGCGCTGCGGCCGCAGCCGCCGCAGCGTCGATTTCGCGCTGTTCACGCGGCGAGATTATCCGGGACGGAGCAATTGCACCGGCTGGAACGAAATCAATCGCGACGACATTGTAGGACGTCGTCACCTGGGGCTGAAAACTGCCCCCCGTCATCGCAAAGCGAATAGCGCGGCCATCCGGATCAACACGCGCCATGGCGGCGCGGCCACTCAAATCATCAAGGATTTGGCTGACATCACCTTCAATCGGTTCGGAGAAGCGGGCGATCAGAACCTGCCCGCCCGCTGCCTCTTCAATCTCGGCAGTGGGGCGCTGATCACCAAATTCTTCAGGATAGATAACCAGAATGCGCGAGGACGTGCCAATCTGCTCGACCTCAAAGGACACCGGTTCAATCGCCAGCGCGCCCGACGTCATCCAAACAGATAACGCCAGGCCGAGAAGCGTGGTGGTTTTAGCCGTCCTGGCCAACACGCGCCTCCAGCTCTGCCGCCGTGGTCGGCAAAATATTGCGTGTCGCCAGCAGATAGGTCAGACGCGCGGCCTGATCGACTTCCATTTCCGCCAGAATGGCCGAGAAGCTACGCGGCGTCATATCTGCATGTGTTGCGATCGAAAGCTGTGTGCGCTCATCCAGCGCAGCCAGTCGTGGTGCGGCGTCCTTTGCATCCATGCCACGATAGAAAGCGACGATCCGGGCCATTTCGGCCTCTTCGGCTTCCGTCAGCGTGCCCATCAGGCTCTCAATGTCGTCACGCAGCGCGCGCAATTCAGCGATCCGCTCATCGACGCGCACTTCGGCGGCCTGCAGCAGGGATTCGCGTGTATCAATTTCGGATTCGCGCGCATCAAGGCTGCGCCGACGCTCCGACAAAGATCGCAAAACCTCGATCTCGGACGGGCTGGCACCCACACGGGCAGCGAAGGCCGCGTTCTGAGCAGCATCTTCCGTGACCACACAGGACGTTTCAGCCTCTGGCGTCAGGTCCGGCAGGAAAGGCTCTTCACCTTCCGACTCGCCTTGATCAGGCACCTCATCCTCAACCGCATAAGCCGCCCAGGCGTCAGACACGCCAAAACCGAAATCGAGCGCCTTCATCACAAAAAGGCCGCCCGCGAGCAGCGAAATCGATGCCAGAATTCGTACTGATCCACGCATGACTTAGCGAACATCCTTCAGATCAGAAAAAACCGTGCGCCGTCCGCCGTCCGGAAAAACTTCCGCGACGGGCTTGCGTGTCTTGCGTCCTGCCATCGCATCGGCGCGGCGATCCGCACCCGAGGACAACAGGCGGAGCTCGTCGGCCAGCCCCTGCGCATCCCTGACCTGGTTTTTCAGGTCATCACCGGATTCGTGAGTGGCACGCTGCAAGGCGGCGAGACTGGCGCGCGCTCGATCCGTTGCCTCATCGAGCGCAATAACCGACTGGCGAACGCCGTCCTGCCCGGACTTCAAGGCCCGCAATTTGGCATCGACGCGCCACATCATGAAAATGGCAGCGATGAGCAGCACGGCTACCGTGCCTTCAAAAATCAAACCTGCGAGTGTCATGTCAGTCCCATCATGGCTTTGCGCGCTTTGGCGGTAAGGGGTTTGTCCAGGCGCAGCGCAACGCTGTGCCCGATGCGGCCCATCTTGCCGCGCGTGAGCGGAATCGACCCGCACCGTAATTCGATACTGGATTCGGGCGTTGCATCGAGGAAAATCGTATCGCCGATCTTCATATGCATGACCTTGCCGAGCGGCATCTTGGTCTCGTCGAGCACGGCGGACACTTCCATATTCGTTGACCAAAGCTCGGTCGCGAGATGGCTTTCCCAGATATTGTCGCGGCCAAATTTCTCGCCCATGAATTGCTGAAGCAGCATCTTGCGGATGGGCTCGAGAGTCGCATAGGGCAAGAGCAATTCAATACGCCCGCCACGATCTTCCATGTCGATGCGCAGCTTGACCAGAATGGCAGCATTGGCCGGGCGCGCAATCGCAGCAAATCGTGGATTGGTCTCAATCCGCTCCAGCGTGAAATCAACATCGGTCAGCGGCTCAAACGCCTGCTTTGCGTCGGCGAGAACCACTTCGATCATGCGCTGAACCAGCGTGCGCTCAATCGTCGTATAGGGTCGCCCCTCAATACGCATCGCCGACGTACCACGACGCCCGCCAAGCAAGACATCGACAACCGAATAGATCAGATTGGAATCAACCGTCAGCAGGCCATAATTATCGAGTTGCTGCGCGCGAAATACCGACAGGATAGCGGGCAGCGGAATGGAGTTGAGATAGTCACCAAATCGGATCGAGGAAATATTGTCGAGACTGACCTCAACATTGTCGGATGTGAAATTGCGCAGGCTTGTCGTCATCAACCGCACGAGACGGTCAAAGACAATCTCCAGCATTGGAAGGCGCTCATAGGAGACCAGCGCTGAATTGATAATTGCGCGAATACCGGAGCGATCTGCGCCCTCATCATCGGCAACAGAAAACCCGAGAAGGCTGTCGATCTCATCCTGATTGAGAATACGCTCCGGCGCAGCACCGGCGCCCGATTTGCCTTCACCCTCATCGTCACCGACCATGGACTCCCATTCGGAATCCAACCCGTCAGCGCCTTCGCCCGCACCCTTTTCGGCCGCAGGTTTTTCCGGCGCGCCTTCCGGAACGTCGTCCTCAGGTGTTTCGGCTTGTGCGGCTTCAGCCATGTTTAAGCCACCACGAATTGGTCAATGAGCACGGCACGCACGGCATCTTCACCCATGACAAGATTGACCCGGCGCAGTAATTCCAGACGCAGGCGATACCCACCCGCACTGCCGGCCAAATCTTCGGGCCGCATTTCGCGCAGGAAGCCCTGGAATTGATCGATAATGCGCGGCAGTTCATGATCGAGCTCCTCGCTCAAATGCTCATCCGCGATTTCCAGATGAAAGGAAATCTGGAGGTGCGCGAAACTGCCCGATCCGTCCTGGATCGTGACCTGCATTTGCGGCACTTCGTAAAAGAAGACTTCCTCGTCGATTGCCGCCGTATGATCATCGGCTTGCTCAATCGGATTACCGTGCTCATCCAGCTCGGCGACTTCTTGCCCGTCATCACCGCCGGTCAGCATCATGAAGGCAGCGGCTCCGCCGAGGACAAGAATAAGAACCGGAAGCCCGATAAACAGGCCCAGCTTCATTATTCCCATTTTCTTTTTCGGCGCAGCTTCCTCACCATCTTCGGCGATTTCGTCTGCCTCATCCTTGGATTCGTCCGCCATGGGATACTCCGTAACCTGTTCTGAAGGTCGATTAACGACCGCTCCGGTTAACGATGGGTTTGCAAATCGGCATTGCGCGGCAAGATTTGCCGACAAACCCGGCGATGCTTGCCTGTGTCGCGGGCTCGAAACTGGCGCTGTCGAAGACAAGCTCCTGTAATCAAACGATATTAACCTTGGCACGCGGGCTGCAATGCGTTTGGCAAGCGCTGCGAAAGATGGCGCTGAAATAAACGAACGATCCAGAACGGACGGACGCGCCATGGAAAACGCCTTAATGATAGGGCTCTCACGTCAACTCACGCTGCGGCGTGCAATGGATGTGACCGCCAACAACATCGCCAACGCCAATACACCCGGCTTCAAGGTCGAGTCGCTTTTGCTGCAGCCTCAGGCCGCACAGCGCGCTCACGCTGAAGATGGTCCCAATCGGCTTCTCTATGTTGAGAATTGGGGCGTCGGACGTGATTTCGGCCAGGGCCAAATGGAATATACCGGCCGCCCGCTTGATCTGGCATTTGAAGGCGAAGGGTTTTTCACCGTTGAAACCGCGTCGGGCGATCTGCGCTACACGCGTGATGGCCGTTTCCGCCTGGATCAGGAAGGCCGTCTGGCCGCAACCGACGGCGCTCTTGTGCTCGACGATGTTGGCTCACCCATCAATCTGGACCCCGGCGCAGGCGATATCAGCGTCCAGGGCGGCGTGATGCTGCAGGGCGGGCGCGAAGTGGCCCGGCTCGGCGCCTATGTCTTTGATGATCTGGGCGCGCTGCAAAAAACCGGCGATGGCCGCTACCAGGCCCCTGACGATATCGACGCCAATATCGCCGACGAAATGAATATCCACCAGGGATATATCGAAACATCCAATGTCCAGCAGGTGATGGAACTCACCCGCATGATGGAAACGATGCGCGCCTACCAGTCGGTATCGCGCTTTATCCAGCAGGGCGAAGAATTGAACCGCAAGGCGATTGAACGCCTTGGCAAGGTCTAGGAGGACAGCTGATGCGCTCTCTCACCACGGCAGCGACCGGCATGCTTGCCCAACAAATGAATGTCGAAGTCATCTCGCACAATCTGGCGAACATGAACACGACCGGATACAAGCGCCAGCGCGCGGAATTTCAGGACCTCCTCTATCAGAGCGTCGAACGCATGGGGGCCAATTCATCAGACGCGGGAACAATTGTTCCCACCGGTGTTCAGGTCGGCCTCGGGGTTCAGGCCGCGTCGGTCTACCGGATTACCGAACAGGGCAATCTGAACCAGACCGGCAACCCCTATG
>CAXBKM010000054.1:0-10011 GCA_963976265.1 uncultured Maricaulaceae bacterium | reverse complement strand
TCCTCAAATACGATGATGTGATGAATGATCAGCGCAAGGCGATCTTCGAACAGCGGATTGAATTCATGTCTGATGATGATGTCTCTGATGTCGTCAGGGATATGCGCCATTCAGCGGCCGAAGACATCGTTACGTCTTATATTCCACCGAAAGCCTATGCCGATCAGTGGGATATTGAAGGTCTCGACGAGGCGGTCAGGAATACATTCGGCCTTGAATTGCCCATCGCCGACTGGGCGGCGGAAGAAGGTATTGCCGACGAGGAAATCCGCGAACGGCTGATTTCTGAAGCCGACAAAACCTACGCAGAGAAAGTCTCGAGCGTCGGGCCGGAATTGATGCGCCGCGTTGAAAAATTCGAGCTTCTACGCACGATTGACGATAATTGGCGCGAGCATCTGCAACAGCTCGATTCCCTGCGTTCCGTTGTTGGCCTGCGCGGCTATGCCCAGCGTGATCCGCTCAATGAGTTTAAAACCGAAGCCTTCTCGCTGTTTGAACGTCTGCTGGAAAATCTGCGCGAGGAATTCACGCGCCGCATTATGAGCATTCAACTGCGCGCTGCACCCGATATCGAAAAGCCCACAATGCCGGACAATATGCGCGCAACCCATATCAATCCGCGCACCGGGCGCAATGAGGCGGGGGGACCCAATGCCGGTCCAGATCGGCCGCGCATCGCGCCAACGCTTCGCCGTGCAGCAACGTCGGTCGACCCGAGCAAGCCGGAAACCTGGGGCAAGACCCAGCGCAATGCGGCCTGTCCTTGCGGCTCTGGCAAAAAGTACAAGCATTGCCACGGCGCTCTGGGCGGCCCGACGGTCTCGACTTAGACCTCTTGCGTATTCGCAACGCCCGTCTGGACGAATGCGAGGCCCTGTCGGCACTTTGCCTGAGATCCAAGGCCCATTGGGGCTATGACGCCGACTTTATAGCCGCCTGCGCACCCTATCTTCGGGTGGAGCCGCATCTCGTAGAGGCGGGGTGCAGCTTTGTTGCTGAGGACAGCGACGGACAGGTAATGGGCGTCTGCCAGATTGATCCCGGCGGCAAGGGCGGAACGCTTGATCTTCTGTTTGTCGAACCCGACGCCATCGGCAGCGGTGCGGGACGGATCCTGTTTGACGAGGCCGTCCGCCGGATGAAGGCGCACGGCGAATGCCGGATAACCATTCTGTCGGACCCCGACGCGCGGAGCTTTTATGAACATATGGGCGCGCGCTTTATCGAGGATCGACCGTCTGATGTCTTTGAGGGGCGTACACTGCCGTGGCTGGAGATTGATCTGGACTAAGCCGGTTTGGCTTCGCCCGCTTCAAGCCGTCCAATCGCATAAAAACGGTCCTTGCGGTTTTTCCGCATTTCGCGCGCATTCAAGCCTTCCAGCGCACTCAAGGAGGTATCCAGCGCATCGCCGATCGACTGGATGGTGCGCCCGGGCGCGCGGTGGGCCCCGCCAACGACTTCTGGCACAATGCGGTCGACGATTTTCAGGTTGATCAGATCCTGCGCGGTGATTTTCATCGCTGTTGCCGCATCCTTGGCTCGCGCCGGATCGCGCCACAAAATCGAGGCGCACCCCTCCGGGGAAATCACCGAATAGATCGAATGTTCCAGCATGATCAGCGTGTTGGCACTGGCCAGAGCCACCGCACCGCCTGAGCCGCCCTCACCGGTAATCACCGAGACAATCGGTACGCCCAGCGTCAGGCAGCGCTCGGTCGAGCGGGCAATGGCTTCAGACTGGCCGCGTTCTTCTGCGCCGACACCGGGATAGGCTCCGGCCGTATCGACAAAGGTCAGGACCGGCATTTTGAATCGTTCGGCCATATCCATCAGGCGGATCGCCTTGCGATAGCCTTCCGGGCGAGCCATGCCGAAATTATGTTTCAGACGGCTTTGCGTATCGCGGCCCTTTTCATGGCCGAGCACCACAACGGAGCGCCCACGAAAGCGGCCAATCCCGCCGACAATGGCCGGGTCTTCAGAAAAGCGGCGATCTCCGCACAGCTCTTCGAAATCCTCGATCAGATGTTTGCGGTAGTCACGGAAATGCGGACGATCGGGATGGCGGGCGACCTGTGTTTTGCGCCACGGGTCGAGCTTGGCATAAAGCGCCGCCAACTGGTCGGTCGACTTCTGCCGCAGCTTGGCGACCTCGTCGGCCACATCAGGACTGTCCGACCCATTGGTTGCGGACAGGGTCTCAAGCTCTTCAATCTTGGCATCCAGTTCAGCAATCGGACGCTCGAAATCGAGATAGGTTCGCGTGGGATCTGACATCAGCTCTCTTGCTCTGCGCCGCAGCGCGAAATCGATGGGCAACCTAACGGGACCGTTTGCAAGGAACAAGCCGTGATTGCCGTCCTTGCCTAACGCTTTGCCATGGGGTGGGCTGTTGCAACAAGTGTCTTCAGACGCTCTTCGAGAACATGGGTGTAAATCTGGGTTGTGGAGATGTCTGAATGACCCAGCAAGGTCTGCACCGTGCGCAGGTCTGCACCATTGGCCAGCAGATGTGTGGCAAAGGCATGGCGCAGAACATGCGGCGAGACCTTGCCTGTATCGAGGCCCGCAGCACTCGCCAGCTCGGTTAGAATTCGGGCAAATTGTTCACGCGTCAGATGCCCCTGTGCGGCGCGCTTGGACGGAAACAGAAAGCGCGCCGCCCTGGCCCGTTTCGCCGGCGCTTTCGGCAGATGGGCATCGCGGACATCACGCCATGCGGCAATCGCATCCAGCGCCGCATCGGTCAGCGGAACAAGGCGTTCCTTATTGCCTTTGCCGGTTACATAAATGCACTGCTCGGCGCGCGCAAAGGCGGCCATGGGCAGAGACACCAGTTCGCTGACGCGCAATCCACCCGCATAAAGGATCTCAAGCAGCGCCCGATCCCGCAAACCCGAAACTCCGGTCCGGCCTTCTGCTGCGTGAAACAGGGCATCGACATCATCTTCCGACAGAATTTTGGGCAGGGGCCGGCCCTTTTTGGGACCGCTCAGGCGCGCCGTGGGATCGTCCTCACGCAGGCCTTCCGACAGAAGAAAGCGATAAAACCGTTTAGCCGCCGACAGGCGCCGTGCCGCGGTTGCTGGAGACAGGCCATCGCGGCGCATGCCAGCCAGAACCGCCTCCAGATCACCTGCCTGGGCATCGCCGAGTTTACACCCCGATAATCGGTTCTCCAGATCTTCGAGATCGCGGCGATAGGCATCCAGCGTATTGAGCGCCGCGCCACGCTCGACCGCCATCATGTCCAGAAACAGTGCGACATGTCCCGAAGCCGTCACGCGATTTCCAGAATGATCCGCTCAACAACCAGTTTCAGCGCCATATCACGAAACCCGACACGATCCAGCATGGCACAAACCCGCATCAGGGCTTGTGCCGACACGGTGTCGGTCTCACCGCTCAGGGCGGCAATCGCCAGAATCAAGGTTTCGGCCCGCGCTCCCGCGAAATCTGCGGCTTCCATGCCGGCGAGGAAATTATCGACCTCTCCCGATTCGGCCTCCAACAATGCAATGCGCCATTCAATCGGCGCACTGGCCCCCAGCGATGCCAGCGCCGCGACACTGGCCAGTGCGTCCGGTCCGGCCTCCAGGCGTGCACCCAGCAGGGCTTCCATGGAATCACGCCGAATTCGGTCTTCGGCGACGGCAATGGCCGTATCGAGCGCCACAAGATAACGCGCCGGTGGTGGTGACCATTCTGGTCGATCAAAAGAAGCCGATGCGTTGGCCGGCTGGGTCAATTCATCGGGTTTCGTTTCGCGAATCAAACCGGGCGGATAGGGCGATGGCGGACCATCATCGAGCGCACGACGCCAGCGCCGCGCGGTTGACACATCGCCGGCCAACAAGGCGGCCATGACAAAATGTCCGCCAAACTCAATCGTCCCTTCAGAGACAGGCAACGTATTGATTTCACGCCCGTACCGAAAAGCCGTTTCCAGAAAGCGGCCATTCGCTTTCGCCGTGTTCAGGGCGCGCCCCAGGGCGATACCGGCAATCAGCCGGTCCTGCCTCTGCGTAATCAGTTCATCAAAGGCCGCCGCACGTTCAGACCCGTCAAAGGCATTCGCGGCCGACAGGGCGGCCGCCCATTCATCCGGCAATTCAGCCGGTGGCGCGGTCAATTCGGCGACATCACGAAGCCAGCGCGGCGCGCCCGACACGTCGACATCAGGATGCGCGCCATCAGCCGTAACATGCACGAGGGCCCATTCGAGCCCGGAATCGATTGCAAGCCCGGACGGGATGGGTTGTTCAAGGGTTAGAGCAAAGAGCAGCGTATCAAACGTTTCATCAGGCTCGACTGCGCGTGCCAGATCGACGGATAATTCGGCTGCCGCATCCTGTCCATTGAGCGCGTGACAGAAGGCACGTGCACGCAACCAATAGGGCTGATCGCGACCTTCGACCATGCCATTGGCTGTCCGACAGGCTTCATTGCCGCGGCCCAGCGCAAAAGCCAGTTCGGCGTGCAACATTGCAAGTCCCGGTCGACGCTCCAGTCCGGGTGTCCGTTCCAGCAAGGCAAAGGCTGCAGGTGCGCCTGCCGCCGCCAGGGCGCGATCTGCCCGCAGCGCTGCGAGCGCTGTATCGCCACGTGCTCCAGCGGGTGGTTCACCGCCGGACAGCAGGACACGACCGGCAAGCTCTGTCAGCGCCGGAGAGGCATAACCATTACCGTTTGCGCCGGGCAATGCGGACATGGCCGCGCGTGCCGTCTCGGCTGACGAGCCGCGCCACAAATCTGATTCCAGAGGTGTATCGGCGATCTGAACCTCAAGTGGGTCCAGCGCACCAAGCTGGCGTACTTCAATATCTTGAGCCGATGCACTGCCGGCAAAGGCCAGCGCAATCAGACTAGTTCGGGAAATCATCTGGCAATTCAACTCGCACCTCCTCGCGCTCGGGTTCCATACCGTCAGCAATCAGCACCAAAGCCCCAAATCCGACGCCCAGAATGGCGACCAGAATGCCCAAACCGATCAAAACACTGCGCATAATTGTCCCCTAACAATCGCCACTCAAAACTTCCAAGCGCCTAGCCTAACTGTGATTGCGGCGATTTCCAGACGTCAGACATCACAGATCACTTTCAGCGCAGCCCAATGGGGCATAGTATGGGCGATATGCCGGACGAAGCCGAAGATGACAGTCGCATACCCAGCCGCCCCATTGCCCTTGTGGGATTGATGGGCGCCGGGAAAACGACGGTTGGCCGCCGGCTTGCCAATACGCTGAATCTGCCCTTTGTCGATGCCGACGAAGAAATTGAAGCCTCGGCCGGTCGCAGCGTCTCCGACATATTTGCTGACTTTGGCGAAGACGCGTTTCGCGACGGGGAGCGCAAGGTGATTGCGCGACTGCTGGACGACGCTCCTAAAATTGTTGCACTCGGCGGCGGTGCATTTGCCACAGACGCGACACACGACATCGTCAAACAAAAGGCCATTACGATCTGGATCAAGGCTGATCTTGATACGTTGATGGAGCGCGTCTCGCGCCGCGAAACACGCCCGCTCCTCCAAACCGAAGACCCACGCGCCGTCATGCATACATTGATGACGACACGTGAAGCGGCCTATGAGCAGGCCGATATTCATGTAGACGGCGCAGACGGGCCCCATCACACGACGGTCGACAAGATTCTCGCTGCTTTGATCCATCAAGGCTTTATTGCGCCATGACCGAGCTATCGCGAATCCCTGTCACGACGGCGTCAGGTGGCTATGTCATTCATGCAGGCACGGGCGCGCTGGCCACGGCCCTGACCGATCTCGCCGCCTTGCATCCCAATGGCCGCGCCGTTGTGGTGACCGACAGGCATGTCGCCGATCTTCATCTCGACGCCGTGAGCAAGGCGTTGCAATCAATTGGCGTCAAAACCGAACCCATCATCGTGGACGCAGGCGAAGGTCAGAAGAGCTTTGCCGGCCTCGAAATGCTGACCGATAATTTCGCCCAGGCCGGGATCGAGCGTTCAGAGACCGTCATAGCGCTCGGCGGTGGTGTTATCGGTGATCTGACGGGGTTTGCTGCGAGTATTTTCAAGCGCGGCATCGGCTTTGTTCAAATGCCGACCACTTTGCTTTCACAAGCCGATTCATCGGTCGGCGGAAAGACCGGGATCAATTCGCGTCACGGCAAGAATATGGTCGGGGCCTTTCATCCACCCCGCCTTGTCATCGCCGACGCGGGCTTCCTGAAGACCCTGCCTGTACGTGAATTGCGCAGCGGCTATGCTGAAATTCTGAAAGCGGCCCTGATCGGTGACGCCGATTTGTTTGATCGGCTCGAGGCGGCGGGCCGTGACGTTTACCACGACGCGCACCTTCAGCCGGCCCTGGCGAGCGCCATTCGTTTCAAGGCCGGTGTCGTTGCGCGCGACGAGAAAGAATCCGGCGAGCGCGCATTGCTGAATCTCGGCCATACATTCGGCCATGCATTTGAAGCCGAAGCGCCGGGCCAGATCGCCCATGGCGAAGCCGTCGCTGCCGGACTGGCCATGGCCTTCCGGTATTCGGTGCGTTTGGGTATCTGTCCGAAGTCGGACGCTGACCGGGTATCCGCTCATCTTCGCGCTGTCGCCCTGCCTGACAGCGTGGCAAGCCTGCCCGCAAAGGGCTTTGAGGCCGAGAAATTGCTGTCGCGCATGCGTCACGACAAGAAGAATTCTGGACAAGCCATCACACTTGTCCTTGCCAAATGCATTGGCGACGCCTTTATCCAGCCCGCTTGTGATGACACTGACCTTTTGGACTTTCTGGAAACCGAACTGACATGACTGAATTCTGGCCTTTGCTGATCCCGATGGGCGGCATCCTTGTTTTACTCCTGCTCTCCGGATTTTTCTCCGGATCAGAGACCGCGCTGACGGCTGTATCTCGCGCGCGCATGCTGCAGATGGAAAAGGAAGATAATAACAGCGCGGATGCCGCCAAACGCGTCAATAATCTGATTGAGGACCGCGAGAGCCTGATCGGTGCCATTCTGCTCGGCAATAATCTGGTCAATATTCTGGCATCAACCATTGCCGCGTCTGTTTTGCTCAGCATTTTCGGCCCGGCGGGTGTTGCCTATGCGACGCTTGGCATGACGGCGCTCGTTCTGATTTTTTCCGAAGTGCTGCCCAAGACCTATGCCTTGTCGAATCCAGACCGCTTCGCGCTGACCGTCAGCATGCCGATCCTGATTGTTGTGAAGCTGTTCGCGCCTGTCGTCGCCGGTGTTCAGTTCATCGTGCGCGGTGCCTTGCGCCTTCTGGGCGCGAAAGTCGAAGGGCCACTTTTCTCCGCGCATGACGAAATTCGGGGCCATATCGATCTGCACCACCAGGAAGGCGGCGTGGTCAAGGATGATCGCGATATGCTCGGCGGTGTTCTCGATTTGCGAGAACTGATCGTTGATGACGTCATGGTTCACCGCAAGAATATCGTCATGATTGATGCCGATCGTCCCGCCGGTGACATTGTCGCGGAAGCCCTGTCGAGCCCCCATACACGCTTGCCGCTCTACCGCGACGACACCGATAATATTGTCGGCGTTCTGCATGCGCGCGACATGGCGCGCGCTCTGCTTGATTGCGGCGGTGACCTGAAGAAAATTGATATAGAGGGCGTCATGCGCGAACCGTGGTTCGTGCCCGAAACCACAGAATTGCAGGACCAGCTCAATGCGTTTCGCGAAAAGCGCGAACATTTTGCGCTCGCCGTCGACGAGTATGGCGCACTGATGGGGCTCGTCACGCTCGAAGATATTCTCGAAGAGATCGTCGGTGAAATCGAAGACGAGCACGACATCACTGTCGAGGGTCTTGTCGCCGGTGAGGATCACACCTGGATGGTCGATGGTGCATTGGCGATCCGCGATATCAATCGCGCGCTGGATTGGTCCCTACCTGACGAAGAGGCGGTAACAGTGGCCGGGCTGGTCATCCATGAAGCCCAGACCATTCCGGAAAAAGGGCAGGTGTTTCGCTTTCATGGCATCCGTTTTGAGGTGATTGAAAAACGCCGCAACCAGATCATCTCGATGCGGGTTGCGAAGGCTCCGGATTGAATACCTTGATGGCGTCATTCCCCGCATTTTGCGGGGAATCTCAGGCATCGGGATGCCCCGAACACGTCGGGGCATGACGCGAGAGCAGCGCCCCTCAAACCCCCAAATGCTTGCCGTGAAATTCCAGATGCTCGTCAATGAAGCTGGCAATGAAGAAGTAGGAATGATCATATCCGGGCCGCATATTCAGTTCGACTTTACGTCCCGCTTCGATGGCCGCGCCCTTGAACAGGTCGGGCTGTAACTGTTCGGCCAGGAACGGATCGTCCTCGCCCTGATCGATCAATATCGGTGGCAATTCGCCCTCGAGCGATCCAATGAGATGCGTGGCGTCATGCGCTTTCCAGTCCGCCTCATCGCCGCCCAGATAGGTCGCGAATGCCTTTTGACCCCACGGAACTTGCGTCGGGGCGACGATCGGCGAAAAGGCCGAAATTGATCGGAAGCGAGACGGGGTTTTCAAGCCCAGCGTCAGCGCACCATGCCCGCCCATCGAATGGCCCGATATCGACTGGCGGCTCATATCAACGGGAAAGTGTTCTTCGGCCAGGGCGGGCAATTCTTCGGTCAGATAGCGCTCCATCTGATAATGCTCGGACCAGGGAGTTTGGGTCGCATTGATATAAAACCCGGCCCCCTGCCCCAAATCATAGGCGTCGTCATTGGCGACACCATCCCCGCGAGGTGATGTATCGGGGCAGATAATCGCCATGCCGAGCTCAGCGGCCTTGCGCTGAGCGCCGGCCTTCGTGACGAAATTCTCGTCGTTACAGGTCAGCCCGGACAGCCACCATAAAACCGGAAATGGCCCTGCGCCCGGCGGCACAAAAAGCGAGACGGTCATGTCGCATTTCAGCGTATTGGATGCATGACGATAGCGGCGCTGCTGCCCGCCAAAACACAGATGATTGTCGATTAATTCCATAACCTATTTGCCCCGTTTGACGGCCTGAAAGACACGCTCCAGCCCGTTCAGGAATTCAGATCGGTCGCGCCCGGTAAAGGGTTTCCCGCCGCCGCCTTCCATCGTGCCAGCCGATCGCAAATCCGTCATCAGGTTTCGCGTCGCCAGCGTGGAGCCGATATTGTCCGGCGTAAACTCCCGCCCCTTATGGTCGATGGCCTTGCCACCGGCCTTCAGGCAGCGATCAGCCAGCGGAATATCGCCGGTCACACAGATATCGCCCGCGCCAATGCGCTCGGCGATCCAGTTATCGGCCGCGTCCGCGCCTTCAGGGACAATGACGAGTTCAGCCCACTGACTGTTCGGGCGACGCAATCCGCCATCACAGACCAGCTTGATCAATGTTTCGTGGCGTTCAGCCACGCGGATCGCCTCATCCTTTACCGGACAGGCATCGGCATCAATGTAGAGGATCATGGGAGTGGGATTAGCGCGCTTTGGTACTCAAGTGAACCATGGGGGTGTCTCACCCCCTCACCCTACCCTCTCCTCCAAGGGGGCGAGGGTTTTGCGCCGCGCTTTCAGGTGCGAAATCACCCTCTCCCCTTCCCAAGGGGAGAGGGCCGGGGTGAGGGGTTGGCTAAAAACCATCGCCTTTATCGTATAGATAAAGGGTCACCTTTGCGGTGCTGCTTTCGGCCCAGTCAACGGCATCGTGCAAAGAAACATTTCGCTTCTGATCGTAACCAATACCTGTTCCGTCAGCCTCCAATATATCGGTGTCCGCAACGCTATTGTCATTACTGGTGTCCTCGATTACGGCGTTCAGCTTCTGCCATCGATATGGCCGCTTGCGCTTGTCGATGATGTTCCAGATCATTTTTAAATCCCTAATAAGCCACCACGCCGCGTATGCTCTTGCCTTCATGCATCATGTGGAAGCCATCATTGATCTGATCGAGCGGCATGACGTGGGTGATGAGGTCGTCGATATTGATCTTGCCGTCCATATACCAGTCGACGATTTTGGGCACATCT
>CAXBKM010000053.1:0-10106 GCA_963976265.1 uncultured Maricaulaceae bacterium | reverse complement strand
CCGCGCGAAGCGCTCAGATTTCATATCGCTCTGACCGGCAGAGACACGGCTCTGGAGCGCCTTGCACTGGACGCCATGGCGATGCGGGCTTTGGCCGATCGCCCGGCGCAGCGCCTGTCGCGTGGCCAGAAACGCCGTACCGCACTGGCGCGCGTGGTCGCGTCCAATCGCCCGATCTGGCTGCTCGATGAACCCGCCGGACCGCTTGATATTAACGGGCGCGCCTGTCTGGCCAGGGCCGTCGCCGATCATCGTGCGCGCGGCGGCTTGGTGATTGCCGCGACACACCAAGTCCTCGACTGGCCAAATGCGCAAACCCTGGAGATGGGGTCATGAGTGCGCTGCTCGCCCTTTTTGCCCGCGAGGCGCGTCTGGCCTTTGCAGGCGGCGGTGGTCCGGCAGGACCTGCAGCGTATTTTCTCGCCGCCCTGACGCTCGCGCCGCTGGCCATTGGTCCATCGGGCGGTACGCTCACCGCAGCAGGCCCCGGCGTGATTGCCTTTGCAGCCTTGCTGGCTGTGCTGCAGGGGGCAGAGCGCCTGCATGGCGAGGATGTCAGTGATGGTACGCTCGATCTTTACGCGCTCTCCGGCCTGGCCCTGCCCATGGTGGCGTTCGCCAAAACACTGGGCGTCGGCCTGGCAACACTTTGGCCTCTGCCGCTGATCGGGTTTTTGGGCGCGGTCAGCTATGGTTTGCCTGTGCCGTCGGCATTGTTTTTTGCCGGTGCGCTGGCCTGCGCCATTCCGGGGCTCGCCTTCATCGCCAGTTTCGCCGGTGCATTGGCGGCAGGCGTGAAACGCGCCGGATTATTGATCGCACTGATCGCCGCGCCACTGATGATCCCGCTTCTGGTATTTGCCGCAGCAGCAGGACGAGAAGCCTATGCAGGGGATGAACGCGCACTGGCCAATCTATTGCTGACCGCGTCGGCCAGCCTGTTCGTCATGGCACTATCCCCGTTTGCCATTGGCGCGGCTCTGAAGGCGCGGTTGGAATAATGACCGGAACAAACGCGTCCGCGACCTTGCGTCGCTTGCCCAATCGGGCTCTGAAAGGTATCGGCTAGACATGTTCAGCTATCTCGCCAATCCGGTCCGTTTTGACCGTTTCACCCGTATCGCCATTCCGGTGTCCGGCTGGCTCGCTTTAGGGCTGATCGGAGTGGGGCTGTGGTATGCGCTGTTCAACTCGCCGCCCGACTATCAGCAAAGCGAGACCATTCGCATCATGTATGTCCATGTGCCGGCGGCCTGGCTGGGCCTGGCGCTCTATATGGCGATGGGCGCGGCGAGCTTTGTCTATTTCGTCTGGCGCCACCCCGTGGCAGATGTCGCGGCGGCTTCAATTGCACCGGTCGGTGCCGTGTTTGCCGCCCTTTGCCTGATAACGGGCGCACTGTGGGGCAAGCCGACCTGGGGCGCGTGGTGGGTGTGGGATGCACGCCTGACCTCGATGCTGATCCAGCTCTTATTGTTCCTCGGCTATATGGCGCTGCGCGGTGCGCTGGAAGATGAAAAACAGGCGGCCAAATCTGCTGCCATTCTGGCCATGGCCGGATTGGTCAATCTGCCGATTGTGAAATTCTCGGTCGACTGGTGGGCGAGCCTGCATCAGGGCGCCAGCGTAATCCGTCTTGACGGTCCGACAATTGATCCCAGCCAGTTAACGCCGCTCTTGTTGATGGCGGTCGGCTTTACCGCCCTGTCGGGCTGGATGGTGCTCTACCGTATGCGCACGGCATTGATCGACCGGCGTGCGCGCGCGATGCAATTAGTCCGGGAGGCTGGCGCATGAGTGAATTTCTCGCCATGGGCGGCTATGCGGCTTTCATCTGGCCGGCCTATGGAATGACTGCTTTGGGCGTTGCCGGACTGGTTCTCTTCATCCTGTCTGAACGCCGCGCTGCGCAGGCGCGACTGGCACGCGAGCAGGGCGAAAAAACCCAGGAAAAACAAACGCCATGACCTGGCTGCGCCTCGTCCCTGCAATCATTCTGGTCGCGCTGATTGGTGTGTTTGCGGTTCTCCTGTTGCGGGCTGAACCACCGCCTGAAGATCCGTTGATCGGTCAACCGGTTCCGGTGCTCGCCCTCGAAACTTTGAGCGGTCGGGAGGGATTCAATCCGGCTTTGGCACGCGGTGAACCTTATCTGATCAATATCTGGGGATCCTGGTGCCCGCCCTGTATTGCAGAGCATCCGGTTTTGATGGCGTTAGCTGCTGAAAATATTGATATTTATGGCATTGCCTGGCGCGACCAACCGGACGATGCGAACAGCTTTCTTGATCAGCGTGGCGACCCTTTTGCCGGCGTCTTGCTGGACCCGGCCGGTCAGGCTGTCATTGCCTTTGGCGCCACCGGGGCGCCGGAGACCTTTGTGATTGATTCTGATGGAAATATCGCGGCGCGCTGGGTCGGGCCGCTGACCGAACAGGCGCTGATCCAGACCATTTATCCCGCCCTGGAGGCCGGTTAGGTTTCAGGCGTCTTCTGGGCGTTCTTTTGTAGTTTCTCAGCCGCCTTTTTGGCTTTTCGGGCCTTCTTGAGGGCTTTCTTGGCCGCGTCTTTCGCCTTTTTCTTTTCAGCTTTGCGCGCCGCCTCGGCCTGTTCGATCGTCGAGGCAATCCGGGTCAGTGATTTGAGAAAATTATTGCGTTTGCCTTTCGGCAGTGCGTCCAGAATTGCCGTATCGGCGTCTATGGCTCCGGTCAGGGCTGTTTCAAACGCAGCGCGCCCCTTTTCAGTCAAATGGATCGCATTGGCACGCGCATCGCCGCGCACTTTCGTGCGGGTAAGAAAGTTTTTCTCTGCCATGCGTGCGACAAGTTCGGCCAGTGTCGAGCGATCGATTCCGGTCGCCTTGACCAGTTTGGACTGGTTCAGACCTTCATTGGCCGCCGTTGCCGCCAATACGGCAAACTGGCGCTGAGTCAGGCGTTCGCCTTTCGGCATGGCCTTGGCGAAGTGATCGGCGGCAAATTGCTGGGCGCGGTGGAGCAATTGACCGGGCGATTTTGCCAGATCGAATTCGTCACTTTGCCCCATCGCCCGGCTCCCTGTCTGCTACGAAATTCATCCTGTCACAGACATATGTCGATTCGATGATAGTGCCGCTAGCCCTCGATGGTCGGCGGTGTTTCGTCTTCATCTGACTTGGGCTGGTTTTTCATGACCAATGGCAGATTGATCATCGCGAAGACCAGGGAGAGGCCCATAACGACCAGTTTGAAATTCACCCAAAAACCTTCGGTAATGTTGAAATCGGCAAACCAGCGCGCGCTTTCCGCGACTTCAGAATCGGTGATGTGCCGCCAGAGCAATTCGTTGAGGAAGGCGAGGAATTGAAAGAACAGCGCCCAGCGAATGGCGAGCATGTTCCAGACCCTGTCCGGTAAATCGAAAATTTCGGAGAAAAAGACCTTCCAGATATTCACTCCGAAAGCGAGCCCGACAAGGATCAGATAGGACAGGAAGAGATTGGTGATGGTCGGCTTCATGAAGATGAAGATCGGATCCTGCAGGATGATCCCGGTTGCCCCCATGAAGGTGACGATGACGGCGGAAAACAGCAGCATGAGCGGCCAGCGCTTCTGTACGGTGCGGGCATAGAAAAGCGCGGCAAGCATGGCGACGATGAAGACGCCGGTGGCCCAATAGATGGCATCGGAACCGACAATCCGCCCGGCACCGAAATAGGTCAGGATGAACAGGCCGACCGGGCCGACATCGGTAATCAGCTGGGCGGATTGCCCGGCGGTTGATTGTTTCTGGCTCATGGCGTGCTTCCGATCATCATGATTTTACCCTGTTTGCAGTAATACGAGCCCGGCGGCGAGACAGATTGCCAGTATCAGCCTTTTTATTCCAAACGCTTCTTTCAAAACCACCGCAGACAGGATCGCGCCAAACACGAAACTGGTCTCGCGGATCGCGGCCATCTGGGCTACGGGTGCATTGGCATAGGCATAGAGTGCCAGCGAGTATGTGCCAAAATTGAAAATGGATGTGGCCGCGGCCAGGCGGATTGTGGCGCGTACTGGCGTGAGGATGTTACGGCCCCGGCGAATAATCGCCGTCAGGCCCAATGTGATGGCATTCAGGACGAAGAACCAGGCGGCATAGGTCAGGGGATCGCCCAGCAGGCGCACACCGGCGGCATCATTGACGGAATACCCCGCCGTCATGACGGCGCAGCCCAAAGCAAAGCCAATGGCATTCATTTTTGGCGCGCCGCCCTTTTCGGGCCAAGCGAAGGCCAATAGGGCCAGTGAAGCGATGCCGAGACCAATAATTGCGATCAGTGGCAGGCTTTCGCGCAGGAAGAAGAAGGCGGCAATTGCGGCCAATGCCGGCGCTGCGCCGCGCATCACCGGATAGACCAGATTCATGTCGCCGCGTTCAAAGGCCGAGATCATCAGCATGTTGAACACCCAGACCAGAAGCGCTCCGAAGAGGAGGAAATACCATACGTCAAGCGGCGGTAGGGGATTGAGGAAAACAATCGGCAGAAAAAGGATGGCTGAAGCCGTCACCGACAACGCCCGAAACACCAGCTTGTCCTCGGCGCGCTTGGTATAGAATGTCATTCCGGCGTGGAATATCGCCGAACCGAGCATCGCAAGGGCTGCCAGAGATTCGGGGCTCACGCCTGCCCGATCATGTCTCGGCCAGACCCGCCAATGCGCGGGCAAAGCCACGGCCGGAGAAGGGCTGGAGATCATCCAGACCTTCGCCCACACCAATGGCGTGTATGGGCAGCTGGAATTTGTCCGCGACCTGGACCAGAGCCCCGCCCTTGGCGGTGCCGTCCAGCTTGGTCATGATCACACCGGTCACGCTGCCGGCATCGAGGAAGGCCTGCGCCTGTGACACTGCATTGCTGCCGACCGTCCCGTCCAGCACCAAAAGGCTGTGATGCGGGGCGTCGGAGATAACCTTGCTGATCACGCGAATGATTTTTTTCAACTCATCCATCAAGGCTGACTTGGTTTGCAGTCGTCCAGCCGTATCGATCAGGACTACGTCAAAGCCTTCGCGCCGGGCCCGGCTGACGGCATCGAAGGCCAATCCGGCCGAATCTGCGCCCAGTTCGCGTTTTTCAACCGGCGCATTGGCGCGCTCACCCCAGACCGAGACCTGTTCGACAGCCGCCGCACGAAATGTGTCGCCAGCGACGAGCAGGACTTTTTTACCCGATTTCGTCAGCGCGGCGGCGATCTTGCCAAGCGTCGTTGTTTTGCCCGATCCATTGACCCCGACAAAGAGGACGATTTCGGGTTTGGTCGTTGCTCCGAGATCGAGCGGGCTTTCCAGAGGCGTGAGCGTTTCGGCTATGGTTTCAGCCAGAGCCTCGCGCACCTCTTCGTCGCTGACCTCTTTGTCAAAACGATCTCTGGCGAGGCGTGCCGTGACGCGCGCCGCGGTTGCCGCGCCCAGATCAGCGGCGATAAGCACATCTTCCAGATCATCAATCGCGTCCTGATCGAGCTTGCGTTTGGTGAAAACCGCCGCGACGTTCTGGGTCAGTTTTTCTGACGATTTGCGCAAGCCCGATGTCAGACGGGAGAAAAAGCCGCGTTTCTTTTCGCCATCCTCACTCATGGTCGAATGTCTCCATTCAATTCGCGCCCGTTATGGCCGGTCATGATCATCGGGATAATCGCACCCGGACGGGCCGGGATGGTGTCATCGAATTTTACGACGGCGAAATTCGGCGCTCGGGCGATACCGGGTTTTTCCACCAGCACGGCCTGAATTGTATCCACCATGCCGGTCAGATGCTTGTTGAGAGCTTCATCGCCCTTGGCGCGCAGGCGTGCGGCACGCGCCTTCGCGATGGCGCGACCAGATTGCGGCATGCGCGCCGCTGGTGTGCCCGGGCGCGGTGAAAATGGAAAGACGTGCAAATAGGCCAGATCGCACTCGTCTACGAGTTTCAGAGAATTCTCGAACATCTCGTCGGTTTCGGTCGGAAAACCGGCAATCAGGTCCGCGCCAAACGCAATGTCAGGCCGGGCCGTTTTCAGCCGCGAGCACAGTGCAATCGCGTCCTCCCGGGAATGGCGGCGCTTCATGCGTTTCAGGATCATGTTGTCGCCCGCCTGAAGCGAAAGATGCAGATGCGGCGCGATGCGCTCATCGCCCGTTACGGCCTCAAACAATTCATCGTCAATTTCGATGGCATCAATTGAAGAAAGGCGCAGGCGGGGCAAGTCCGGCACCGATTTCAGGATTGCCCGGACCAGTCGGCCGAGTTTCGGCTCACCGGGAAGGTCTGCCCCCCAGGAGGTCAGATCCACACCGGTCAATACGATCTCCTGATGACCGGTCCCGACCAGTGTTTTGACCTGTTCCACGACCTCGCCTGCAGGAACCGAGCGTGAATTGCCGCGGCCATAGGGGATGATGCAGAAGGTGCAGCGATGATCGCACCCTGTCTGGACCTGGACATAGGCGCGGGCGCGCCCGTCCATGCCTTCAACGAGATGCCCGGCGGTTTCGCGCACGCTCATGATATCATTGACGCGGGCCTTGGCTTCGCCGCCCAGCAGGGTTTCGGGCGCGAAGGTTTCAGCCTTCATTTTTTCCATATTGCCGATCACGCGCGTGACTTCCGGCATGGCGGCAAATTGATCCGGGTCAATCTGCGCGGCGCAGCCTGTCACAATGATCGGTGTATCGGGGCGTTCGCGATGCATGCGCCGGATCGCCTGACGGCCCTGGCGGACCGCTTCATTGGTGACCGCGCAAGTGTTGAAAATGACCGCATTGTCGAGACCGGCGGCCTTCGCATGATCGCGCATCACTTCGCTTTCCCACGTATTCAGCCGGCATCCGAAGGTCTGGATGTCGAGCGCGGGAGATGCATTGCCGGTTGTGCCCGGTGTCTTGGATTTGGTCAGGGTCGTCATGTCGCGGCGATAAGTGGCCGTGCGAGGCCTCAACGTCAAGCGATGCCGGTCAGGCGCGGGTGAGCGTGCCGTCCATCACATAGGCCAGAATATCGGCGACCTGACCCGGTTCGGTCGTAGTGGCGAGGGCGGCGGCATCGACCTCTTTCATCGCATGGGTCAGAGCGTCATCGCGCAGCGTGATCACCGGCGTGCCCAGCGCAGCGGCATAGCCCGCATCAAAGGCGGCATTCCATTGCCGATATTTGTCGCCAAAGCGAACCACGACGACATCGGCGCGCTCGATCAGGGTGCGGGTACGAATGGCGTTGATTTTGGCTGACTTGTTGTCGCGCCAGAATGGCGTGTCTTCCTCGCCCAGGATAACTGCGCCGCAATCATCGGAATCGGCATGGATTGTGTTGGGGCCGACGAATTCGATGGGCAGGTTTTTTGCTTCACAGGCTGCGCGGATTTGATCGCGCCAATCGGTATGAATTTCGCCCGACAGATAGACGGTCCACATTGTCTCGCTCATAACGTCACCTCAATCTCGCCGGTAAGTTCAACCGGACCTTCGACCGTCACATGGTCATCATCGTGCCATTCGGCAAGCAATTTGCCGCCATCGGCGATAATGGTCGCCTTGCGCCCGGTCAGACCCTTTCGTGCGGTCGTCACCAGCGCGGCGGCAGCGCCCGTACCACAGGCCTTGGTCAGACCCGCGCCGCGTTCCCAGACACGCAGGCGGATATTTGTTTCGTCAATGACCTGGGTAAAGCCGATATTGGCACGCTCGGGGAAAAGCGGATCATGCTCGACCCGATGGCCGATGGCGCGCGCCGGAATGGTCTCGGCATCCTCGACAATAAAGACGCAATGCGGATTGCCCATCGACACCGCGCCGGGATTTTCCAAAAATCCCTTTCCGGTATCGACCGAGATCGGCAAGGCTTTCGTGTCCAATTTCCGGCTGAGCGGAATAGCGCGCCAATCGGTGCGCGCCAGACCCAGATCAACGCAAACACGCATCTCACCTGTTGCGGTCGCGGGCAGGCGACCCCCTGCCGAGTCCAGCGTCAGCGCAGTCGCGCCTGTTTCACGCATGATCAGCCATGCGACACAGCGCGCACCATTGCCGCAGGCCCCCGATTGGCTGCCATCGGCATTGAGCACGCGCATGAACGCGTCGCCCGTGTCGCTGTTTTCGATGATCAGGAGTTGGTCGAAAGCGTAGGCTTGCGCGAGTTGGCGCGCCTGATCCTTGCCAAGTCCGCCAAAATCGGCATGTGCCCGGACATCCAGCACCAGAAAGGCGTTTCCTGCCCCATTCATCAAAAAAGCGTGCATACATCCCCCGTAACCCCGCAAGCCCCTTGCGTCCAGAGCCCAGCACGCTAGGTATTTGGTCAAACCAGCTTTTGGGGAGTTTTCAAAAATGAAGCGTTTCAGCCTTTGGACCAGCGTTGCTGCACTCTGCGTGGTGGCTGCGGCCTGTTCTCAGCCTGCCGATGAGGATGCCAGCACCGATATGACGGATACAGCCAGCGAAACCGAAATGGCGGCAGACACTGCTGACATGGCCACTGATGGCAGTGACGAGCGGGCCATCGTCGAGATCGATCCGGACAATGATCCACGTCTCTGGCTCGAAGAGGTTGAAGGCGAGCGCGCTATTGAGTGGGCAAGCGGTCAAAACGAGCGCACCTTCGCCCGTCTGCAAGGCGATGCGCGCTTTGAAGGCTTTGTTTCGGACGCACTGGAAATCTATCAAAGCACGGACCGGATCGCCTATGGTGCCTATCGCGGCGGCTTCATTTATAATTTCTGGCAGGACGCCGACAATACGCACGGCCTGTGGCGGCGCACGACGCTGGACAGCTATATGTCGGATGATCCCGAATGGGATGTGATCCTTGATCTCGATGCGGTTTCCGACGCCGAGGACATGAATTGGGTCTGGCGCGGTGCAAACTGCCTGGGTCCTGATTATCGCCGCTGCATCATCACCCTGTCCGATGGCGGACGCGACGCGGCCCATCGCCGCGAATTCGATATGGAAAGCCGCACATTCGTGGAAGACGGCTTCATTACACCGGAAGCCAAGGGCGGCATCAGCTGGATTGATGAAAATACGGTCCTGGTCGGTCTCGCGACGGGCGGTGAAGAATCCACCGAGTCCGGCTATCCGGTTGCTTCCTATCGCTGGGAGCGCGGTACGCCGATCGAAGAGGCCACCGAAGTTCTTCGCGGTGATATTGCCGATGTGGGTCTCTGGTCTTTCCGGACCGAGGACAATCTCGGCAATGTCTACATGATGGCTTCAGAAGCGGACACTTTCTATGAAACCACCTGGTGGGTCATGCCCGAAAATCGCGAGCCAATGTCCTTGCCGGTCCCGGCCATGTCTTCGATTCAGGATTTCTATGATGGCCAGCTGA
Organism: uncultured Maricaulaceae bacterium; assembly: GCA_963976265.1. Classification (GTDB taxonomy): domain Bacteria; phylum Pseudomonadota; class Alphaproteobacteria; order Caulobacterales; family Maricaulaceae; genus Hyphobacterium. The sequence continues at coordinate 772 of CAXBKM010000053.1, read as the reverse complement.
TCATTTCTGTTGAGGAAGAGTGGAACCATGGCGGCGAAACCTATCCGCAGGGCGCGCTCCTGTCCTTTGACATGGCGGGCTTTGTTGAAAGCGGCGAGATCGCAGCCGTCGAGACGGTCTTCATTCCCGGCCCACGCCAGTCCATTGGCGGTGTTGGCGCGACAAATTCGGCCCTGCTGATCCAGATCGACGAGAATGTGACCGGCGGCCTGTCAGCCTTCTACCATGACGAGAATGGCTGGCGCTCTGAAGCGATTGAAACACCGGAAAACCTGACGCTGGGTCTGACCGGCACCAATCCGCATCACGATGTGGCTTTCCTGAATGTCGAAGGCTTTTTGACCCCGGATTCGCTTTATGTCGTGGACGTCGCAGAACAATCCGTCGCTCCGGCAAAGACAACACCGGAGCGCTTTGATACCGCCGGTCTGATCGTTGAACAGCTTGAAGCACAAAGCCCGGACGGCACGATGGTGCCTTACTTTGTGGTCCGCCATGAAGACACGGTGATGGATGGCACAACGCCAACCCTGCTTTACGCCTATGGCGGTTTCCAGGTGACAATCGCGCCGAGTTATTCGGGTGTGCGCGGTCGTCTCTGGCTGGAAAATGGCGGCGCTTATGTCGTGGCCAATATCCGCGGCGGTGGCGAATTTGGTCCAGCCTGGCACCAGGCGGGCCTGAAAATGAACCGTCAGCGCATCTATGACGATCTGATCGCGGTGGCTGAACACATGTTTGAAACCGGGCTGACCACACCGCGTCATCTCGG
>CAXBKM010000052.1:0-10141 GCA_963976265.1 uncultured Maricaulaceae bacterium | reverse complement strand
CACCAAGAGCCGGTCCAGCAAGGCATCATCGAGGCGATCGGGATCGCCCAGCGCATCACCCAGGGTTTGCGCCGGATCCTGATTGAAATCGAGACCAGCAGTTCCGAATGACAGATCCATATCAACCAGAACGCAGTCTGATTGCGCGCTTTCAGAAACCGACCAGGCGGTATTGTGCGCGATGGTCGATGCGCCCACGCCGCCCTTCGCGCCGACAAAGGCAACGGTTTTGCCGGCAAAGGGGGCTTCGGGGTCCAGATACAGATTGGAGATCGTCCGAATGAGATGCAGCGGCGTCATCGGTGGCACGAGATATTCGCTGACGCCGCGCTTCATCAATTCACGATAGAGCGAGATGTCATTGGCCGCGCCAACAATGATAACCTTGGTGTCGGGATCACAGACCGCGGCCAGTTCTTCGAGCTGGTCAAACAGCCCCTGCCCGCGCATGCCGGTCTCGATGATCAGCAGATTTGGTGTCGAGGCATCGTGAAAGCGCTCTATGGCGGCAGCAAGCCCGCCCAGTTCAACTTCAATATGTGCCTTCGACAAGCGCCGATCATTGGCCGAGTTGTGGATCAGCGCGCCGGTTTCAGGGCGCTCGCAAAATGCATTGATCGTGATGCGCGGTATGGGCTGGCTGGGTGCATCGTCATCGACTTCGCCATAAAAGGCATCAACCGGCGTTGGTGCGACCGGCTCGTCGAATTCATAATCGTCGGGATTAAATTGTTGACCACTTTCATTGCCGCGCGGGTCCGGTTCGGCCCATTGATCATCTGACGCGGCAAACCCGCCATCATCAAAAACGCTGGCTTCCGAAGTCGCTTTGCCCGATGTCGATCCGCCCGCACCAAAGGGACGGCGCGACGCCGGAGCTGCGGGCTCACCGAATTCGGACTCATCGTCAAATTCAGACTGGGACGGTTCGCCCAGCATGCGGCGTTCGACTTCGGTCGCGTCGAGGAATTCGTCCTCGCCATCCAGGAAGCCATCGTCTTCATATGCGTGTGATTCAGCCATCTGTTTTCTCATCAGTCCACTGAACTCGAAACGGTGCCGCTTTCATCATCACCGCGCGTTGCACCTGTTGGCTCACCGGCGCGCCAGGCTTCCATCTGTGTTGACACACGTCCGGCGTCACGGGCGTCCGAATGGGTTGGGCCAACAAGGTCATAGGCGTCGCCAATCATCGCAGCGGTATTGGCCGCCATGAAGCAACCGAAACGCGGCTGGGCGCGGTTGTCGAATTCACCGGCGATATTGTGCCATTCCATCAGATCGCACTCAGCCGGTGTTGAGGCGGTATAGTGCATGAAGCTGAACATGAGCGGGCCATTGGGATGGCCCTGCGCGTCATATTCACCCTCGGTGATAAAGTGGGCTTGAACGCCGCGACTATCGAGAAAGGCGCGCGCTTCCTGAATGGCCGACGCGGTCGCACCTGAATTTGCGGACCGGTCTGGATAGGTCAGCACTAGCGGGCCATGTCCGTTGGATTTGTAATATTCCACGAATTGCGAGAATTCGGCCATTTGCGACCAGACAACGCCGCGCTCCGCAACACTGACATCAAGATCAATACGCGCCGTTTCCTGGCGCACTTCGGCGCGCGGCCATGTGCCTGCGCGGTCTTCCGGCATGGTGTAACAGCCAGACAATGCCAAGGCAGACGCGATGAGGGCAATATTTCTAAGGGTCGTCATGATCATGCTCCTCAATCAAACAGAAAGCCGACAGGGCCATCCCAGGACTGCCCGTCAGTGTGGGCGCCCGGCACGGCGTAAACGCGGTTGATGTGACCAAACAGGAAGGTTTCGATCTCGCTGGCCGTCGCAAAACCCTGAGCCGGTGTTTCCAATGAGCTGCCATTGACCGGGTCGACCAGGTACGGGGTCACGATCACAACCAGCTCTGTTTCCTGATTTTCAAAGTCGCGTGAGCGGAACAGTGCGCCCAGCACAGGCAGGTTTTGCACGCCGGGAACACCGTCGAGATTTTGGCGGGTTTCTTCCTGGATCAGGCCCGCCAGAACAAGACTGCCACCAGAGGGAAGCTCAACCGTCGTCTCTGCGCGATTGACGTTCAGTGCAGGAATGGTGACGCCTTCAACAACGCCGGTAATATTGCCCTGGTCGTCGCGCGTCGTACTCGCGCCCAGCTCCAGAGAACCCTGGCTGCTTAATTCGGATACTTCAGTTGAAATGCGCAGCGATATGCGTCCTTCGGACAGAACCATTGGCGTGAAACCGAGGCCAACACCGAATTGCTTGTACTCGACCATGATATTGCCATCGCGGTCGCGGCCCGTGGGAACCGGGAATTCGCCGCCCGCCAGGAAGTTGGCCGGCTCGCCGGAAATTGCTGTCAGATTGGGCTCGGCCAGCGTACGGACCAGACCGACGCGCTCGAGCGCCTGAACCAGACCGGTCACCGAAGAAATATCGCCGCCGCCAGTATTGTTATAGGTCAGGTTCGAGCTCAGCCCTGACAGGGCCCGGCCAACCAGTGAGAATTGCTGTTCGGTCGCCACTGAAACGGCCAGATCATCAAGCTGTGCGGCGGCCGACAGATTAATGCCGAGCTGGCGAACAATCGTGCGCTGCATCTCGACGATGCGGACATTGAGCATGACTTGCTGGCGGCCCTGGACAGCGATCATCGACAGGACATTTTCCGGGTTGTCCACCCAGCGCCGGGCCAGTTGAAGCGCGGAATCGGCTGAAGATGCGTCTGGTGCCATACCGGACAAAACGATGTGATTATTCATCGCCTCGACCTGAATGCGGGCATCGGGCAGGAAGCGGTCAATGGAGGTCTGCAGGGCGCGCATATCGCGCTCGACCCGGATATCGAGATCGACGATCAGCTCACCATTGGCATCAAAGAAGAATGCGTTGGTCTGGCCAATGCCCTGCCCCAGAATATAGGCGCGGCGTGATGTACGGATCACCGCATCGGCGATGTCCGGATTGGTCACCAAGACATCCACCGCATCCACGGGCAGGTGTATGACCGCCGCCTTGCTCAAGGGCAGATCCAGCGTTTGCGCGGCCGGACCATTGCCAGGCGCGGTTATGTGAACCTGCATGGTCGAGCTGGACGTATTCTGTGCCAGCGCCATCGGCGTCAGTGTGAGGCTCGTAGCCAGAGCCAGAAGGGTGGAGCGAAACATCATCTCATCGCCCTCTAATCATCCTGGAGCGCGACCTGGCGCCCCTGTCCATAGCGATAAACCTGTATGGTATCGCGGTCGAAATCGGGCTGCGGACGGTCCGCCTCATCGCGGCGGCGTGGCTCGGCCATGACAAGTCGCGGCCCTCCATCACTGTCAGCAAGGCTGCGCAAGGTCAGCGATATGTCGCCGCGCGCGACGGCAAGCGATACGGCGCGCGCCTGTTCCGGTGTCAATTCAAGTGTCGCAGTCGAGCCGACAACGGCGTCTTCTTCCTCATCATCGCTGATCGCCTGGTCAATCGCCAGAACGCGGGCGTTCTCGACAACCGCTTCGGCCACAAAATAGCGGCGGCGTGACGAGCCTTCGTCTTCCTCTTCAAAGGTGACGATCACGTCCACACGATCATTGGGCAGAATAAACCCGCCTGCGCCGGTTTCGGCAGACGTCGGCACCGCCACGGCGCGCATGCCAGCGCCCAGCATGGCGGACATGAAGCTGGAATCGCCAGCAACGGCCAGTTTGCGCGACGTTACCGGCTCACCTTGGGCCAGCGCACCGCGCACAACGGCGCCCATATAGTCATTGAGGGCTTCTGAATTGCGTGATTCGACGACATAGGCGGGGCTCACAGCCTCTTCCGGCCAAGCCTGCCAGTAGAGATCTCCCGATCCGACACGGGCCCCTGTCGGCAGGTCTTCGCGCGCCGCCAGAATGCGAACTGTCGGCGCAACTTCCGCTGCCTGTACAACAACTTGCGGCTCACTGCCCGATGAAGAGCGATAGACGAAATAGGCGGCTGCAACAGCCGCGATTCCGGCTGCGACGAGTATCAGTATTCGGGCAATATTCATAAGCGCGAATCCCCTTGGCACGCACGTGTTCAAGGGGCAGGAGACGCGGAATTTCTCAAGGGCTCGTTAATATTGGCGAACGAATGCCGCCAATCGACCGTTAAATACCAGTGAGATGGCTCTAGAATCCGGCTGTAGTTAACAGCGCGCTTCCCGGAAGGGTCCAAAGTGCGCCGGCTGCCAATGCGATGCCATAGGGTGCCGGTGCGCCGTCGGCCAGGGCTGAACGTTCCACCCAGCCGCCGCTCAAACCTGTCGCAGGCATGTAGCGACGCGCCATGATGAGCGCGACGGCCAGTGCGCCGCCCATCAGGGCTGATTTGCCCAGGAACATCATCGCGTCCGGCCAGCCAAACCACAGCGCAGCTGCCGCGATCAGTTTCGCATCGCCGCCACCGATCCAGCCGGGCGCATACAGCGCCATGCCAATGACCAGCGCGCCTGCGCCAACAAGAAGGTGCAGGCCGAATTCGCTCCAGCCCAGACCGAGCAGGGCCGCACCCACCGGAAAGGCCAGCGCCACTGTGCCGGAGATCCAGTTGGGGATGGTAAAACTCATCGCATCCTTCAACGCGGCGAGCACCATCAGAAAGACAAAGGCCAAAACCGGCAGCAAAGCGAGTGTCATTGTCGACTCCAGAACATTCTTGATCAGCGTTTTGTCTAACCCAACAGGCTTAACGTCTGGTTGGCGCGCTGCGGTTTTTCAAAAAAGGCGGTATTGGCGGTGATTGCACAAACGAATAGGACCGCCCGTTGCCGGGCGGCCCTGATCATTGACGAATGTCTTCGCAACTAGATTGCGTCAGCAACCGTCTGCATGTTGTCGCGTACGCCGGTACCCAGTGCTGTCACAGCACCGATAATGACGACGGCGATCAATGCAGCAATGAGACCGTATTCGATCGCAGTTGCACCAGACTCATCTTTGAAAAAATTTGAAACGAACTTCATGGGTATTCTCCCGTGTTAGCTAACCACATCATCCACTCGTAGGAGTTTTTGTCAGTCCCGACCTCTCCCGAGTGAGATGGAGTAAACAGCACGAGCCTTTCGATCCGGTAAAAAGGCATGCTTAATTTTGGGTATACAAAAACAGGGGCTTTCGAACGCTCAAGACCGGGGTTTTTATACTATATAGACTCAGCAACAGATCTGAGGGGTCGATGTTTAGAAAGTCTTCACGCCCTTAAGCGTCTTTTAGGAGCAGATTTTGATCCGGAGACGTCTCATGCGTGCCCTATTTCTGGCCCTGACACTCACGATTGCGGCCCCTGCCCTGGCCGATGACCGCTATATTGATGTCGAGCACGCCGATGTTGTGCGCCTCCCGGCTCCGGCCTCCACAATCATTATCGGCAATCCGTCCATCGCAGACGCCGTCATCCATGACCGGTCCACCCTGATCGTCACCGGCAAGCTGTCGGGACGCACCAATATCATCGCTCTGGATCGCCATGGCCGCGTGATTTTCGCTGATGATATTGTTGTCGGTCCTTCACGCCGCGGACAAATGACGGTTCATCGCGGTGCCGCGCGAACGACTTATGCCTGTACCGATGGATGCGAGGCCATTGCTGCAATTGGTGATAATTCCGACACGTTTGATCTGGTAACCGGACAGCAACGCGAGCGTACATCCATCGCGCAGGACGCTGTGGCCGCATCAGAAGCTGGCGAAACGCTGGCCGGTGAAGAATAGACGTCGCGGACCGGTAACGCCCTGTTCACCATCTCCCTTCACGCATGTTTAAGCGCGCGCAGGCATAATGACCTCTAATCAGGTCAGAGGCAGATATGCGCGCGCGGCGTTTCTTTCAATCATTCAGGAAATCCAAAGACGGCTCAACGGCGGTTGAGTTTGCGATGATTGCCGGCCCGTTTTTCTTTTTTCTGATGGCGCTGATCGAAGTCGCCGCTGTATTTTTCGCGTCGACCGTCATCGAAAATGCGGTGCTGGAATCGGCCCGCCTGATCCGAACCGGACAGCTGCAGGGCGGCGGCGGGGATGCGGCGAGTTTCCAGGCCGAGGTCTGCAACCGGATTGATGTCATCGCCGATTGTGACCGGATGGCGTTTGAAGTCACCGTGTTTGAAGATTTCGGTGATGTCACGCCCAATGCACCGCTTGATAGCGACGGTAATTTTGATACCGGAAATATGGGCTTCGACCCCGGCGATGCGGGCGATATCGTCATGGTTCGGGTCTATTATAGCTGGCCGCTTTTTCTGCCAAACTTTGCCGGCACATTGTCGAACATGGCCGACAATCAGCGCCTGATTATTGCCTCGACTGTATTCCGCAACGAGCCCTTCGGTGACGGGTCGTGAGAGCCCTCCTCGCCCGCCTCCGTGGTTTTTCGAAAGACCGCAGCGGTGTATCCGCCGTTGAGTTTGCGCTGATCGCTCCGGTCATGGTGCTGTTTTACCTGGGCATGATGGAAATCAGCCTGGCGCTCTCGGTCGACCGCAAGGTAACATCCGCTGCCAGCGCCCTGGCTGATCTCGTCGCGCAGGATGATGTGATCACGGACGATGAGATGCTGGATATCCTGAATGCCGGGGCCGCCATTATCGCACCCTATGATCCGGATCGGTTTTCAGTCCGCATTTCCAGTATTTCGATGAATTTGACCGGCGATGTTGAAGTTGACTGGAGCGATGCCTCCGGCATGGCGCCTTATGGCCCCGGGTCTGCCGCGCCGTCTCCGGCCGGTATCTTGTTTCCCGGCCGCTCGGTGATCTGGGTTGAAGTCGCCTATCAGTATGACGCGCCGTTTCAGGAAATTGGTACAGGCCAGTATATTATCGACGAGTCGTTCTTTCTGCGCCCTCGCCAATCTTTGGTCGTCAGCCGCGAATAGGCCTAGCGCGCTTCGGCATCTTTCAGGGCGGACAGGGTTGATTGGTCCACGTCAAACATGTGCCCGTCAATCTGGCTGACCGGGACGACACCCATCGCAGAATTCGTGACCATCACAGCCTCGCACTGAAAAAAGCGATCCGGGGCAAAGACCCCCTCCTCGACCGACAATCCAGATTGCTTCGCCAGATCGATGACCGCCTTGCGGGTCACACCTGAACGAATGGCGCAGGCTTCACTCGGCGTCAGTAATTGATCGCCCTGGATAGCGAAAATATTCGCACAATCGGCCCCCGATACGTCGCCGGCATCGGTTAGACACAAGGCCATATCAAAGCCGGCTTTTTCAGCGCCACGCCGCGCGGCGGCATTGTCGGCATAGCTCAGGGTTTTGTGCTGCGTGGTCAGGCTCCGGCGCGATCGGCGCATACCGGACATATGAAGCCGCAAGGACAAAGATGGCGGCGCACATTCGGACAATGACAGCCAGACACGCGGCTCAATGTTCTTGAACGATGCCAATCCACGCGGCCCCGCGCCGCGCGTTATGGTCAGGCGACCGGTATTGTGTGCATTTGCGCTCAGGCGTTTCGCTTCGCGATCGATCTGCGTCCAGTCGGGCATGGGAAGGTCAAGCGCATGGCAGGCCCATGCCAAACGGTCCCGATGGTCCATTGAACGGCGAATGCCCGCATCGCCAACCCGAAAGGTTTCAAACACACCATCGCCCAGCAATAGGCCGCGATCGTCCGGCGTTACATCGCCGGGGTCGAAATCGCGAAATCCATCATTGTCGAGAACACGTAATATCATGGGTCAGAAGGCTGCGCGCAGCGCCGAGGCTTTGGCAAGTGTTTCGTCAAATTCACTGACCGGGTCTGAGCCGATCGTTATGGCCCCGCCCGACCGGATCGCTGCGTGCCAGCTTGCGCCCGAACGGGTCAGAGCCGCTGTCCGGATCATGACGTTCAACTCCATCGACTGACCACCTGCGCCGATCCAGCCCATCGCGCCGCAATACGGCCCGCGCGCTTCGCCTTCCTGCTCGGCGATAATTTCCATCGCACGGATTTTGGGCGTGCCGGTGATCGAGCCCGGCGGGAAGGCTGCCGCCAAAAGATCAAATGCGTCGACAGTCTCGCGAATTTCGCCGCGCACTGTCGAAACCAGATGATGGACATTGGCATAGCTGTGTGGCGCGCAGAGTTCCGGGACTTCGACACTGCCGGGCACACAAACCCGCGACAGATCATGACGCACCAGATCGACAATCATCAGATTTTCAGCCCGGTCCTTTTCGCTCGCCAGTAATGCGTCGACCTGGGCCGTATCGGATTTCGTCGTCGTGCCGCGAGGACGTGTTCCCTTGATCGGGGCGCTTTGCGCAATACCGCCCTTCAGTTTGAGAAAAAGTTCCGGTGAATTGGTCAGGACAGCCTGGTTCTCATCAAGACAAAAATAGCCGCCATAAGGCGCCGGGCTTTGTCCAAGAAGGCGCAGAAACGCCGCATAGGGCGTATCACCCTGTGCCAGGGCGACATCAAAGCCTTGCGACAGATTGGCCTGATAGATGTCGCCCGCCGCGATATGTTCAATGATATGCGAGCAAGACGCCTGATAACGCTGCGCGCTCCAGCGTTCTGTCCATGATGCGCGCGTCTGCGGTGACGGGGCCGGACACGTTTTCAATTCGCCGAATGCGTCGGCCAGATGCTGCGCAACATTTTCCTGCCCAAAAACCTCTACCGTCTGCGCACCGCCGTCAAAAACCGCCCATGCCGGATAGAGGCCGAGATTGATATCACGCCACTGCGACGGAGCAGCGCGCGGGACGGCTTGTGATCGACATCGCGCGAGATCGTTTTTTCAGGAAAGGCATATATTCGCGAAACCTGGCCGCCGCCGTGAAGCAACAGGCTGCCCGGACGATCACTCAGGCTGGAAAAGGCGGCTTCGGGTGCCCGCCATGGCAGCGTGATTACCGGCGCAGCATCACGCTTTTGCGCGGCGTTCACGAGACCAGTAAATGCTGCTCTGCGGATTTCCACTCATCCTCAGTTAGCCCCAGCGCATCATGAATATAGGCTTTGGGGTCGCCCATCGCGTCAAAGGCCTGATCGAGATAATCGGCATCAACGCCCAGGAAGAGGCGCATTTCCTCAGGTGGAATCTGACGCCCATAATTGTCTTCAATGACGCTCGCAATTTCCGGAATGATCGCGTCGTAATCAACAGCCGAATTGGTCATCAGATAATCTTCATAGATCGCGTCCCGGTCGACCCCGGCAATGCTCTGGGCCAGGGCACAGAAAATCCCGGTACGGTCCTTGCCCGCTGCACAATGCACAACAAAACCATCCGTCTTTGGATCGCCCAGCGACCGAAGACCGGCCGCGAACATTTTTTGATTGCCCTTGTCAAACGGCAACCGGCGATACGTCGCCAACATGAAGTTGCGAATACCTGTCATGCTGTGATCGCCTTCGCGCAGGAATGCCATATGCGGCGCTTCCTTGTGACCGGCAATGTCGGATTCAATGACCCGAACACCAAATTTATTGTCCCAGTTCGACGGCTCGCGCTCGCGCTCCTGTGGGCGGCGCAAATCGGTGATATGTGTCAGGCCGAAGGCTTGGAGCGCACGCTTGTCGGCTTCACTGGCACGGCTGAAATGCCCGGACCGATAAAGACCATCGCGCATGGTACGACCGTCACGCCCGACATAGAGGCCGAAGCGGCGGAAATTGCGAATTCCGTCAAAGGGTATGAGGCGATCCATGAATCGCTTGCTACGACGCGCGACGCGTCAGGGCAAGACAAGCCTGCGTGAGAAAATTGTCATGGTTAATCGGAGGCTGCGGCCTCGACATTTGGGAGCGCCGCTTCATAGAGGTAAATCAGATGCGATTCCTGCGAGGCCAGCTCGCGAAAGGCAAAGCGCATCAACACCAGGCGCGGTCTCAACTCCGCCTCGCTAACTGTCTCGATTTGCCCGAAAAACCGCTGCACAATCATGCGCCAGGTCGATTCCACGCCCGCTTCCTGAGTGGTGTAAATTCGGGCCAGTTCGGATACGAGCTCATAGGCCAGCGGGTCCATGTCACCGCGCTGCTCGGCATAATCCCAGGCAATTCTGGACAGTTGGGGTTCCTGCATGCCGCGCGGCAAAAACTCAGGGATTCGGTCCAGAAGGACACCGCGCTCAGCGACTTCACCGGAATCGATTCGCGCAATCAGAGCATCAATTCG
>CAXBKM010000051.1:0-10159 GCA_963976265.1 uncultured Maricaulaceae bacterium | reverse complement strand
GGCAAAATTCTGTCGTCCAGCGCATCAAAACTGACGCGGACCTGAATTGTGGCCCGGCTGCGATCTGCGGTGGGAATGATGGCTTCGACGCGGGCCGGAATGCGCCAGTCAGGATAGGCGTCAAGAATGGCTTCAACACCCTGGCCCGGTGTGACGCGACCGATCTGACCTTCATTGACGTCGACTTCAATTTCAAGCGAGCTCATATCAACCAGTGTGGCGACGCCAGTTCGGGTGAATCCGCCTCCGGCAGATGCTGGCGACAGGATTTCGCCGACCTGCGCATTCTTGGCGATAACAACACCGGCAAAAGGTGCGCGAACCACATGGCGCTCGATCAAATCTTCCTGACTGGCGACTTGTACCTCCGCTGCGGACAGGTCAGCGCGTGCGGCTGCGATCTGGGCGATCAGGCTGTCACGCTGGGCTTCAGCCGAGGTCACGGCGGCAGCAGAGCCGATATTGCGTTCCGCCAAATTGGTCGCGCGGGTCGTCACAAGGCGGGCTTCTTCGAGTTGCGCGTTCAATGAGCCAATGCGTGATCGCGCGGCACGTGCGCGCGCCTCCAGCAGGCTGAGATCAAGCCGCGCGCGCTCATCATCAAGCTGGGCAAGAATTTCGCCGGCCTCAACGCGGGTGCCCTCTTCGACATAAACTTCGCGGATGCGCCCGGTAATCTCCGCAGAAACGGTCGCCTGGCGCCGCGCCACGACATAGCCCGACGCGACCAGGCCGCTTGCGCGCGGTACGGCGCGCGGTGGGGGTGTCTCTTGTGCTTCTGTCGGTGTGGTAACCGATGCGGGTGTTGCGGGCGCGACCGGTTCCGGGGTTGATGAGCGCGTCAGCCACCAGGTTGCGCCGGCGCTGATCGCCATGGCCAGCAAGACAACAATGGCAAAGGTGGAAAGTGAGATTCCCGATGACGAGGTCTCACGCTCTCGATCAATGCTCAGTGATTTTAGCTTGTCGCTTCGAGAATCTGTCATGTCCGCCCCATCAGCCGCCCAAGTCAATCTAGAGGCTCAAACGCAAAAACCCAACCGGCTTTGTGCGCCACAGCGAGCTTCGAGACCTAATTTGCACGTTCAGTTTTGAACTGGAGGGGCGCGTTTGAATTTCCTCCAATTTTGTGATAGGTTAATCACCATTCACTGGCGCAGAAAGTGCCGTAAAACCCTGTCGGTAACAGGCATTCGATCCGGGAGAGGCTCTCGCAAGAGCCCCGTCCTGCATCGGATTTTTTTACGCCTTTACCGATGCAATATGAGAGCCTCTATGACGAAAAAAACGGCCAACGATAATAAAGCTTTCAAAAAAGGCGATTTCATCGTCTATCCGGCACATGGTGTCGGCAAGGTAACGGGCGTCGAGAAAGACGAAGTCGCCGGTTTTGCCATCGAAGTTTTTGTTGTCTCTTTTGAGCAGGACAAAATGACCTTGCGGGTGCCGACCGCCAAAGCCCTGACATCTGGCATGCGCGCCCTGTCGAATGACAAGGTTATCAAGGACGCGCTGAAAACCCTTAAAGGCAAGGCAAAGGTCAAGCGGACGATGTGGAGCCGGCGAGCGCAGGAATATGAATCGAAAATCAATTCGGGCGATCTGATGCTGATTGCCGAAGTGATCCGCGATCTGCACCGCGGCGAAGACCAGCCCGAACAATCCTATTCTGAGCGCCAGCTCTATGAATCGGCTCTGGACCGGATGGTTCGTGAAGTTGCGGCTGTCGAGAAGATTGAACACGACGCTGCCAAGGACATTCTGACAGAGAACCTTCTCAAGAAAGCGGCCTGAACCCAGCCGGTTCAAGCCTGAATTTACGCCCGGCCCTATCAAAGGGTCGGGCGTTTTCATTTGGCGACCGATTTTTGTGATCCATACGCGCAGACACTGCGTATTAATTTTTACGATGGCTCACGACACACAACCGACCCCGCGCGCATCCGGCCCTGACCCGGATCGTGCCTTCATAAAGCAAGCAATGGGCGTTGCCCTTCTGGAGCGCGAGGAGGAACAAAACCTCGCCATTCGCTGGCGCGATGACCGCGATGAGGCGGCTCTGCACGCGATGACGCAGGCCTATATGCGCCTTGTAATCGCGGTGGCATCGAAATTTCGAAAATACGGCCTGCCCTTCGCCGATCTGGTGCAGGAGGGCAATGTCGGCCTGATGCTGGCGGCGGCGAAGTTCGAACCGGAACGCGATGTCCGCTTTTCGACCTACGCATCCTGGTGGATACGATCATCCATTCAGGACTATGTCCTTCGAAACTGGTCGATTGTTCGCACGGGTACGACGTCGGCGCAAAAATCCCTGTTTTTTAATCTGCGCCGTGTCCGCGCCATGATTGCCGACACCGGCACCGGCGTCATGACTCCGGAAAACCGCGCCAAAACGGCCAACCTGCTTCGGGTCAAGGAAACAGAAGTCGACAAGATGTCGGAACGTCTGGCCGCGTCTGACCGATCCCTGAACGCGCCCCTGAGCGAGGATGGGGCGGGCCAGTGGCAGGATTTGCTGGAGGATGATCGCGCGGCTCCTGAAGAGGAGGTCATGCTGAGCTATGACTCGCAGCGCCGGACCGAATGGATTGGCGAGGCGATGCAACAGCTGACCGAGCGCGAGCAATTGATCATTCGCGAACGCAAGCTGACGGATGACACGGTCACGCTCGAAGCGCTGGGCAATCGATTGGGTATTTCAAAGGAACGCGTGCGCCAGATCGAACACCAGGCTCTGGGCAAGCTTAAATCGGCGCTCGTCGAGCAGGTTGGTGATCCCGAAGAATCCGGTCTCATCCCCTAGGGGCCCAAAATCTCCAGTCTTTCCGGGTGATCGATACTGATCATCGGGCCATTGCGCCGATGGAGCCAGCCGCGAACCCTGACGCGCATGTCCTGAAGATTTGCCAAATCAATTCCTGCCGCCTCAAATCTTGAGACGGCCCGCCGTTCGATTGAAACGGTAAAGTCGGACCGATAGTCAAATCCGAAATTGAGATAGATACGATCGCGCGTGTCGGCGATATCGATAATGCGCCCTTCGACGATTTGAGCGCTGTCCAGATGAAGTGCCAGAATATTGGGGTCCGCGCTTTGTATGGCGAATTCCTGATCGGCCCATAGCCCCAGTGACGCATTGCGGACCTCGTTTTCCAGCATGCGCGTATTTTCGATTTCAAGACGCGCATTCAGATCGGAATACACGATGGCCCAACCTTCCCGGACGAGCTGCGCTGCCAGATCGCTACCGTTTTCCAGCGCGACATAGGCGATGGCCCTCTCATAGCGATCCCGCTGGATTTCATCCTGATAGGAAAGCGCAACGAATTGATCACGCGCGAGTGCTTCCAGCCGCGCATGGGCCTGTTCATAACCCGCACTGCCTTCATCAGGTTGGCGAATTCCGGCGAGCCGTACATTCAGGCGATCACCGTCTTCAAGCTCGAGGATCAACCCGCCCGAATCTGTAATATCAACGACAAGGCCTGCTTCTCCAGGAATACGGTCATCCGCGCTGGCAGAGCCGATGCTGAACATCAGCAAAAGTCCGGCGAGCGGTTGGAGAATTGCGACAAGCCTGCACATGCCCGTTACTCAAGCATCGCCACACCCGGCCTGTCGACTCCTGGCTGCCTGAAACGTGTCGCTGGTCAGGCGAAGAAGGGTACCGGTCCGCGACCACCGCCATTCCAGGTCGACCAGTTGGGGAAGACGTAAGGCATGTCAGCATCCGCGACGCCGACCCAGCGCGCCAGCGCACCCGCATATTCGTCGATTGATGTTTGCGGAATCCAGCGCCCATTGGTGCGCGCATCATCGGGCCCACCCAGCGCCATTTCCGGGAATTGCCCATGCAGCATGCGTGGTTGCAAGGCACCGCCAACAACAAATTGGTGCGAACCCCAGGCGTGATCAGATCCCCGTGATCCATTGCCCCGGAAAGTACGGGCAAAGTCCGACATGCTGAACAGGGTGACGGCGTCTTCCATACCGAGAACCTTCATCGTGTTGTAGAAGGCATAAACGCAGCGCGAGAAATTCGCGGTTAGCCCGGCGTGAAGCCCGTCCGTTGGGCCACCGACCTGATCGCGATGATTATCGAAACCGCCGGTCGTTGCCATAAAGGTCTGCCGCGTCGCGCCAAGCTGATCACGCCCTTCAATCATCCGGGCGATCCGTTTGAGTTGGGTCGCAAGGCTGCCGGTTACCGGCGCGCCATTCTGATCGACAAACGCCGCATCAACCGCTGATCCTTCACCGTTGAGAATGGTGTTGAGTTGGGCACCGCGCGCGATATCGCCTTGCATGATGACGCTGGTTATTTGTGCCAGCGCATTGCTCTGCCCGGCATTCAGCATGGCATCGAACGCTGCGCGGCGAGATATGTCGCGCGCTGATGTGCTGTCGGGATCATAGCCATTGAGCGACAGATTGGAGCCTGAGATGAGAAGGGGCTGGTTGCGGTCTCCGATCATGGCGCGCTGGGCGCCGGACAGCGAAACCGATGCCGCGCTGCGCCCGGCATCGACAAATCCATCACCCACCCGGCCCAGCCAGCCCGTTGGCAATTCCGCCTGCGCACCGCTGGTTTGCCACAGATTTTGCTGAGCATCGTGCGAGAATAAATTGGCAGGACGCAAATCGGGGCGGTCTTCATAGAGCTGTCGCGTCATTGGCTGAAGCAATGGCCCGGTGTTGAACATCCAACTGAGAGCCCCTTCATCCCAGATGTCCGCCAGGGGCGCCGCAGCCGGGTGGAGCCCGTAGGAGGTTCCTGTCAGGGGCAACAGGCTGGATTGCGGAATGGCCAGAGTCGAGCCGCGCGCCGCCGCATAATCGGCATGGCGTTCGTCGGTTGGGACGATCAGATTGTTGGAATCATTGCCGCCATACAGGAAGAGCGCGACGATGGCGCGATAGCCACTCCCGCCGCCGACTGTCTGGGCGCGCGCCAGTGTGGGCGCAAAGGCGGCTAGGCTGGATCCAGCGACGAGTTTGAGAATTTCACGGCGACCAATTGTCATGGTTTTTCTCCTACTGGTCGATCTGGAAGGATGGCGATGTAACGATGAGGTAAATCGCCAGGCGGGCGCGTCGTTGTGCCTCCTCCAGCGGATTGCCCCAATAGGTGTGCTCTTCCATCGCGTCCAGGATAAGCGCCCGCTGCTGCGCGGTCAGATCTTCTTCCAGCGCAATGTCATCGAGGACGTCAAGCAGGCGCTCCGGCGTTTGCGCCAGACGGCCCCAGGACGACCAGTTAACAGAGGTGCCGGTCGCGCCAGGCCAGCTGCTCAAGGGCCGCCAGTCCCATCGTGTTGAATACCCGTTATACGTCCAGTCATAGAGGACGTTATGGCGCTCATAAATGCTGCTCATATTGACCAGGCCCTGTGATGGGCTGACCAGTCCATCAGAGCCCTGCAGTGCGAAATCGGGCGGATAAAAATTGAAAACAGAGGGCGACTCAAACGGGATCTGGCCCATCCCCCCCGCGCGACGCAGGAAGACATAGCCATCGCTCTGCGCCCCGATCAGACGCAGGGTCGACACCATCAGCAATACCGGTTCACGCAGCTTGCCCACGCGGTTCAAATCAGGATTGGGCGTTCGTGCCTCAGCGTCCAGCAATATGGCGCGCACAACAGCGCCCAAATCGCCGCGAACACCGGATCCATTGTTTTCAAACACCGCCGAGATGCGCCCGACATAAGCCGGTGATGGATTGCTGGTTACCAGATGCTGGATCAGTTGACCGGAAATGAAGGGGGCAACATTGGGATGTTCAAACAAGATGTCGATCGCCTCATCAAGGTCGGCTGCAGCGCCCTGGCCGCCCACAAGTCCTTCGCCGAGAATGATTTTGGATGCGCTGTCATGTTCGGCGGCATAAACCGACATGTCGGCATCGTAATAGCGGGCGTTGTTGACGGATGGCAGTTCGCCGGGGCGCGTGGGATAGACCCAGCCGGTCAGGGCGCGAGACAGTTCGACAACATCGGCCTCGGTATACGCCGGCAGCACGCGGCCCTGACTGTCGGTGATCGGCGTGCCATCCGGGTTCAAGCGGCCTTCACCTAGCGCAAAGAGTTGCATCAATTCGCGCGGAAAATTTTCATTGGGCGCTTCGGCGCGGCTGTTCACCATGTCGAGATAATCGCCCATTGTCGGTGACAGGGCGACGCCGCGCAGAATATCGCGATAATTTCCAAAGGCGTTTTCCAGCAACATCTGCTGATAGCGACCAAGCGCATAGGTGGTGTTCACCTCATTCTCGCCGACAACCAGGATTTGCGACAGGGCAAAGGCAACCCGCTGGCGGAGCTGATCGGGATTGTCCATCGCGTTGCGGAAGAAGCGCATCTGCAACGGGAAGGCCGAAAAATGATCGCGCCCACAAGGCTGGGGCACGCCGCGGCAGAAATTCGGATTGACGGTCTGCGCCGCGATATCGGCATAGGTGGAATCGGTCAGCGTCAGTTGACGATCAACCCAGGCCTCAACACCGCGACGGCGAATGTCATCGATGACGCTTTGGTTGGGACCGAATGTCGCCTGTTGGGCCAGACGCAGTGCATCGCGTGCATCGCCCTGAGCCTGCGGGCCGGGCGCCGTGATGGCGGCGCTGGTTGCGGCAGCCAGACGATCGCCCACCAGAAAGCGCACTTCGACTCGCGTATTGGCCGGTGCCAGTGTGATCCCGATATCAGGATCAGCGCGGACAAAGACCGAGAAGGTGCGTACGCCATTTTGTGCAAAATTGACGGTTAACGAGGATAGGGCTGGTGCCAGGCAACGTCCGTCCGGTCCGGACTCGCAAATCGTAATGTCAGCGGGCAGGGGCGCATTCTGGCCAAAAATTCCGCGCGGGCTGACCAGCACGTCGCCATCTGCCCCAATATTGATCGCGGCAATCGCATAGGCCTGTCGACCGCCAGCCTCGGCAATACGGATCACGCCGTCATTACTGGGCAGAGCGATGCCGATGGCCAAAATGTCGGTTGGTGCCGTTTCGGAAATCGTCAGATCAAGCGTGTTGATGCCATAGAGTGTATCGGCATTGGCCCCGCCCGCGCATTCAAAAACCGGCGGGACAATACCGTCAAACGCGGCCGTCCCCGAGATCGCCAAAACCAGCGATTGAGACGCGCGTGGCCCAAGCGAGAAAGGCGTGTTCTCACTGCCCGGGATCAGGGAATTGTCCGCCGGATTGGTCCAAGCATAACTTAAATCCAGAGCGCCAAACCGGCCGGGCAGTTCCGGTTCGCAATTACCTAGCGCGCCATCGGTGCGGTTGATCACGGTCGCAAAGGTTGTCGCGGTGGCGGTCCCGCCGGGCGGCAGGGCGACGGATCGCGCGGCCGGTGAGATCGCGGCGGCCAGATCGCCAGCAAAAGCCGCGCCTGTGACACAACAGGCCGCGCCCATGGCCAAAATCAAGTTTGAAATTATCGGCCTGCCGCTCATGACACCCCTCACCGGTGAATCGTCCCATATCTTTCAACGGACAGGATAGCGATATCCGTCGCCCCCGGCCAATGACATCTGTGCGGCAGGGTTGAGGCGGTGTGAATGCAATCCTTCATATTGGTCACATCACAGGGCTTCATACCGATCGCATTGCTCGCTATGAACAGACGCGCGCGTCCCCGTAGCTCAGCAGGATAGAGCACCAGATTCCTAATCTGGGGGTCACAGGTTCAAATCCTGTCGGGGACGCCAATCTACCCGTTTCGTCGCGAAATCGTTGTGCTAGGCTTCGCCTATTAGGGAGGAATTATTTGTGGTCGTGGATATCAGATGGTTGGCGAGCGGCTTTGCGATTTTGACCCTGCCTGCAAGTGCCGCGGCGCAAACCGTTTCGACCGCCTACACGGATGGTGACACATTTGGTTATGTCATCGAGAGCCGGGTCACAATTGGCGAGGGCGAACATCTGTATACCGAGCGCGCAACGAGCCACCATGTCGTTGAAGCGGGCGAGTATGTGACGTCTGAATTCATCACGTTTACCAGCGCCCGCAGCATGGATCACGACGGCGATGTAACCGATCTCGGCGAGCTCGCCGCTTCGGTTGAACCCTGGCAGGTTTCGCTGGAAGCGATGGGCGGTGTGCCCTTTCCACTGACGGTCCCGGCCGACATGGCCGCGATCATGGGCGATCTGCAAACCCTTTACCGCGCGGCTCATCCGGCTTTTGGCGCGCACCGGATATCCCAAGTGTATGATATGTATGAAAATGGTGAGAGCCACAGCCGCGAATGGGCGAGCCCGGACGGGTCGGCCTATGGTGGCAATTGCCTGACCGCTTCGGTTCAACTGACCCGCTTGACCGACGAGACGGCATTGATCCGCGCCGTTTTCAGTGCACCCGAGGAGGCCTGTATCGACATGCCGGGCGAGACTTTTAATCACGGTGTCGTCGGTCAGAGACCCAATAATTATTTTCGTGTGTCACCGGGCAGCGATGACGACCATGTCAATCTATTGACCGGACGCGAAACCGTGACCGCCTATGTCACACTCGATCGTGCGACAGGCCGCATATTGTCCGGTGAATTGCGCCAGACGCGCAGCGTCGTCGTCACAGCCGACTGTCCGTTGGATTTTGATTGTGCGCCCGGCTATCCGACCGAATTTGGCCGCGAAACCACACTGACAGCGATTACCGATTAATCCCCTTGGGCGATTGTCTTGCGCGTGGCGCTGGGCCACCGTGCGCCAAAAGTAATTTCAGGAGAGGTTTTGGGCATGGATTTTGACGGAAAAATTGCCATCGTCACCGGTGGCGCCGGCGGCATTGGCGCAGCCATAGCACGGGCGCTGCATGCGCGCGGGGTCAAGGTTGCGTGTTGTGATCTCGACGGCGCGCGCGCCGATGAGGTGGGCAAGGCCTGCGGCGGCTTTGGCAAGGCGGTCAATGTTGCAGATGAAGGCGAAATCGCCGCCTTCATCAACGAAGTCGAACGCAAGCTCGGACCGGTCGATATCTACTTTTCCAATGCCGGGGTGGGTTATACGGACGGCCCGGTCGGCGGCGCGGCGTCGGCGCCCAATGCCAATTGGGAAAAGACCTGGTCGATCAATGTCATGGCGAGCGTCTATGCGGCACGCCATGTTTTGCCTGGCATGACGGCGCGCGGCTCGGGCGCGTTTATCGTCACGGCATCGGCGGCGGGCTTGCTCGCCCAGATCGGCGACGCGGCTTATTCGGCGACCAAGGCGGCGGCGATCAGCTTCGCCGAGAGCATCGCCATCAGTCACGGCCATGAAGGCATCCAGGCCCATGCCATCTGCCCGCAATATGTCAAAACCAACATGACCAAGGATTTGCCCGAAGCAATGACGTCTGTTGATGGCATGATCACGGCTGACGAGGCCGCACAGACAGTGCTGGATGCCGTCGCGGAAAATCGTTTCCTGATCCTGACCCATCCGGTCGTCGGCGATCACTTCTCGCGCAAGGCCGGGGATCGCGATCGCTGGCTGGGCGGTATGCGCAAGCTGCGCCGCATGATTCTGGAGATGAATGGCGGGCGGATGCTTTAGGGGGTTAGCCCGATAATTCCGCCCTGACCGCCGAACTGGCCGCCCTTGGCGCGGCGGCATGAGAAAAAGCGCGTGTCATCGAATGTACAGGCGGTGATGCGGTCTATCTGCGTTTCGGGAATGCCGCTGGCGATCAGCTGGCGACGGCAGGCTTCAGAAACATCCAGGCCCGCGCCGTCCTCTGCGTCACGCGGCAGAGCCAAACCGTTGAGCGTGCCGAACAGGGTCTCGAACTGCTGCAGGACTTCCGGTCCGACTCGGTAATTTTGTGCGCTAATCGCCGGACCTATCGCGGCAAACAATGCGTCCGGCTGTGTGCCGTATTCGCGGGCCATGGCGGCGATGGTTTCACCGGCGATATTCTGCACCGTGCCGCGCCATCCCGAATGTATGGCGGCGCAGGCATGGTTTTTGGGATCAAACAGCAGGATGGGCGTACAGTCTGCTGTTTGAGCCACCAGACCCAGACCGGGCTGGTCGGTCATCAGCGCATCGCCTTCACCCACCGACCAGGCGCCAATTGGTGCCGCATCGACACGGTGGACGGTTTTGCCGTGGACCTGATTGGCAAAGACGAGTTTTTTCAAGCCAAGCGCGGCTGTAACACGC
>CAXBKM010000050.1:0-10197 GCA_963976265.1 uncultured Maricaulaceae bacterium | reverse complement strand
AATGACGCCAGGTTTTCCCTCTCCCCTTTCAAAGGGGAGCGGAAGCCCTACCCCCCGATCAACTCAAACCATTCGTCTTCAGTGAGGGTTTGGACGCCCAGATCATTCGCTTTTTTCAGCTTGGAACCCGCACCCGGCCCGGCCACCAATATGTCGGTCTTGGCTGAGACAGAGCCCGCGACCTTCGCACCCAGCGATTGGGCTTTCGCCTTGGCTTCGTCACGCGTCATGCGTTCCAGCGCGCCGGTAAAGACCACTGTCTTGCCCGCCACCGGCGAATCATTGGCGATCGCTTGAGCGTCTTCCACCGTCACCTCGGCGAGGAGACGTTCCAACACGCCCTGATTATGCGGCTCGCCGAAAAATTCGGTCACCGCTTCAACGGCAGCGGGGCCTATTCCGTCAATGTTCAACAGGTCCGCGCGCGCTGTCTCATCGGTGACGGCTTGTTCCACGGCACGTTTGAAGTCGGCAAACGCACCAAAACTGCGCACGAAAATCTGCGAATTGGTTTCGCCAACATGGCGGATACCCAGAGCATTCAGGAAACGTTCCGCGCCAATCGTGCGCCGTGCATCAATGGCTGAAAACAAATTGGCCGCCGATTGTTCGCCCCAACCCTCGCGTTCCTGAATTGGCGGCGTGACGTCGCCGCGTGCATTGCGGGCCTGCAGGGTGAAAATATGCGCAGGCTCCGTGATGAGGCCGTCATCGAAGAAGGCATCAATCTGTTTGATACCCAAACCTTCAATGTCGAAGGTCTTGCGCGACACAAAATGCTTCAATCGTTCCTTGGCCTGCGCCGCACAGATCAGGCCACCGGTACAGCGGCGCACAGCGTCCTGCTTGCCGGTTTTTTCATCATGCTCGCGCACCGCATGGCTGTTGCAAATCGGGCAGGTCGTTGGAAATTCGAAAGCGCGAGAATTCGCGGGTCGCTTGGCGGTGATCACTTCCACGATCTGCGGGATGACATCACCCGCGCGCTGGATGACAACCGTATCGCCGATCCGGATGTCCTTGCGTTCAATCTCGTCCTGATTATGCAGCGTCGCATTGGACACAACGACACCGCCCACGGTGACGGGTTCCAGCTTGGCAACCGGGGTCAATGCGCCAGTGCGCCCAACCTGAATATCAATATCATTGAGGACGGTCGTTGCTTTTTCCGGCGAGAATTTGTGGGCAATCGCCCAGCGTGGTGCGCGTGCGACCTGACCCAGTCTTTCCTGAAAATCAAGCCGATCTGCCTTGTAGACCACACCGTCAATATCATAGCCAAGGCGCGCGCGCTGTTCTTCAATCCTGTGATAGATCGCGATGAGTGCTTCCGCGTTATCGGCCCGCGCCATGCCGGAATTGATTGAAAAGCCGAGATTGCCCAGCCGCATCACCGCGTCATACTGGGTTTTGGCGAGCGGCGCGCTGACCTCGCCCCAGGCATAGGCAAAGAATTTGAGTGGCCGCGTCGCCGTAATGGTCGGATCAATCTGGCGCAGCGACCCGGCGGCCGCATTGCGCGGGTTTTTGTAAGCCGGTTTTCCCATCTCTTCCTGCGCCGCGTTTAACGCCGCAAAGTCAGCATGACTGAGATAAACCTCGCCGCGCACTTCGAGAATGTCCGGCACATCGCCGATCAGGGCATGGGGGATGTCATTCAGGGTTTTCAGATTGGCGGTGACATTCTCACCGGTCTCGCCATCACCGCGTGTCGCGCCGCTGACCAGGACACCTTTTTCGTAGCGCAGACTCGCGGACAGGCCATCGATTTTCGGTTCAGCGGTAAACGCCATGTCATCGTCTTCGCCCAGCCCCAGAAACTTGCGGACGCGCGTGACGAAATCAGCCACATCGTCATCATTGAACGCATTGCCCAGTGACAGCATGGGCCGGGCATGGCGGATCTCGCCAAACTTACCGGATGGCGTCGCGCCAAGCGTTTGGCTGGGCGAATCCGGCGTTGCCAATCCGGGAAAGTGCGCTTCAATCGCAATCAGCTTCTGGCGAAGCGCGTCGTAAACGGCATCGGACACTTTCGGCTTGTCATGCGTATAATACGCCTTGTCGTGATCGCGAATTTCGCGGGCCAGCCGGGCATGCTCGGCCTCTGCCTCGTCTTTGCTCAGATCATCAACGTCCTTGAGTGCGCTCATGCCACGCTCATCAATTGATCGGCCTGTTCACGCGCCGCTTCGGTGACTTCCGCGCCCGACAACATGCGGGCAATCTCCTCGCGGCGGTCATGCCCGATCAGGGCGCGCAATGAGGTGCGCACATGGCCCTTGCCGTCTTCGTCTTTTTCGATCTTCCAGTGATGATCGGCGAGCGCCGCAACTTGCGGGCTGTGTGTAATCACCAGCGTTTGCCCCTTGGCGGCCAATTGCTTCAGGCGTTTGCCGACGGCATCGGCCACCGCGCCGCCCACGCCCTGGTCAACCTCGTCAAATATCAGGACCAGACCATCATCACCTGCCGCCAGGCAGACCTTGATCGCCAGCGCAAAACGCGCCAGCTCGCCACCCGATGCGATCTTGTCCAGCGCGCCAAAGGGTGAACCGGGATTGGTCGCTACTTCAAAGGCGATTCGATCGCGCCCCTGCGGACCCGCGCGGTCTTCATCGGTCTCTACCGATACCCGGAATTTCGCTTTCTCAAGCTTAAGCGGTGGCAATTCGCCGGCGACCGCTTTTGCCAGCGATGTGCCGGCACTGATCCGGTTTTTCGTCAGCGCCGTCGCCGCCTTGTCATAGGCCGCTTCGGCGCTGCTCAACACTTTTCGTGCTTCAGCCAACCGATTGTCAGCGTTTTCGATCCCGTCGAGTTTCTCCATGAGTTCGCCGCGCAATTCGGGAAGAGCGTCAATGGTAACCTCATGTTTGCGCGCCGCAGCCCGCAAGGCGAACAGGCGCTCTTCGACAGCGTTCAAACGTCCAGGCTCAACCTCAAAGCTTTTCGCAGCATCGGCGCAGGCATCTTCCGCTTCAGCAAATTCAATAAGAGCCCGGTCCAGCGCACCTGTCGCCCGCTCCAGTGCGATACGCGCGTCTGCGGCGGGGCCATCTTCGGCCTGCCCCAAACCGTTGCGTACGCGTTCCAAACCACGAAGGGCACCGCTTAGCCGGTTCGCCATGCCGCCATCAGCCTGCATGGCATCCGTCGCGACCTGTAACTCGGACAGGGCCTGCTCGGCGCTCTGAAGGAATTTGCGTTCATCAGCGAGCGTGCCCTCCTCGCCGACGCGCGGATCGAGCGCGTCCAGTGCGTCAAGCGCATGGCGTAGCCAGGCCTCTTCTTCCGTCGAATTGGCCTGCGCCTTTTCCAGCGCGACAACACGGTCACGTGCATCACTCAAGGAACGCCACGCTGCCTTGACGGCATCGCGCTGGCTCTCATTGCGGGCAAAGCTGTCGAGCAGGCCGCGATGGGATTTGGGATCCAGCAGGCCACGCCCATCATGCTGCCCGTGAACTTCGACCAGCAGATTGCCGAGCGTTTTCAACAGACCCACACTCGCCGGTTGATCATTGAGATAGGCTTGACTGCGACCATCAACGGTCAGACGGCGACGCAGGATTAACGGCTCACCAGGATCGATTTCCAGCCCCGCCTCATCCAGTGCAGAGCGGGCGGAATGGTCAGGACCAATGTCAAAGACCGCAGTGGCTGAAGCTTCATCACTTCCGCTGCGCACAAGTCCGCGATCAGCGCGTTCACCCGCAGCCAAACCCAAAGCGCCCAGAAGAATGGATTTACCGGCACCGGTTTCTCCGGTCAGCGCACACAATCCCCCTGCAAACTCAGCCTGAAGTTTTTCGATCAGGACGACATTGCGGATGGAGAGCGAGATCAGCATGCGCGATGCGCTGACCTCCGACTAGCTAAACAGGCGATCCAGTGCCCGGCGCCAATATGACGGGTCACGGTCTTCCAGTTCACTGTTTGGAATGGCAATGCCCTCACGGGTCAGCAGACGATAGCTGTCCTCATACCACCTATTGCCGGGAAAATTATATCCCAGCACAGCGGCGACCTCGCTGGCCTCCGTGTCAATTCCCAGAGCCACATAAGCCTCGACAAGACGGTGCAGCGCTTCGGGCGTGTGAGACGTGGTCTGATATTCCTGGACCACATTGCGGAAACGGTTGATGGCGGCGAGGTGATAGCCGCGGCGCAAATACCAGCGCCCAATATCCATTTCCTTGCCCGCCAGATGGTCACGGGTCATGTCAATTTTCAGTCGGGCATCCTGCGCGTAGCGGCTTTGCGGGTAGCGACGCACAACCTGTTGCAAGGCCTCCATGGCCTGCGCGGTCATGCGTTGGTCGCGGCCCACATCCATGATGCGTTCAAAATGGCTGATCGCGATCAGATAATAGGCATAAGGCGCACTGCGGTTACCCGGATGCAGTGAGATAAAACGTTCGGCGTCCGAAATCGCTTCCTCGTAGGAATTGGCCTGATAATTGGCAAAAGATGCCATCAGCATCGAACGACGCGCCCATTCCGAATAGGGATGCTGGCGCTCGACCTCATCGAAAATGTCTGCGGCCAGCGAATACTGTCCACGTTCCATCTGGTCCAGCGCTTGCGAATAGATCGTCTCCGCGGGGCGCTCGACGTAAACCGACGAAGCCGTAACACGGTCGCGGCGGGCGCAAGACGTGACAACCAGCGCCACAAGCAGAACAACGAAAATTCGAGATACGAGCGACATGCGGGCTCCTACAAGCCGGTGAGCCGAAAAGGCAAAACCAAATATCGGAAAGGCGTTGTAACCGAAGCGAGCCGCGCCTCCAAGCGCGAGATCAGCAATCAGGAGTGAGCAACTGCAGACCGGGTCGCCATTGCGTCGGCCATCGACACCATTTTCCAGGCCGATGTGTCCGCCAGAAGCGCGCGTAAAGCCGCATTATTCAAGGCGTGCCCGGGTTGATGGGCCTGATAAAGTGCCAGGATCGGCGCACCTGCCAGATAGAGATCGCCCAGGGCATCAAGCGCCTTGTGACGTGCAAATTCATCGGCAAAACGCAGACCTTCTTCATTGATGACACCAGAATCATCCAGCACCACCGCATTCTGCATGGAGCCGCCAAGCGCCAATCCGGCGGCGCGCATCGCGTCAACATCCCGCTTGAACCCGAAAGTCCGGGCCCGCGATACATCACCGGCAAAAACCTCCGGCGAAATATCAAACGCATAATGCTGGCGCCCAACGGCCGGGTGCGGAAAGTCAATCTCGACATCGATGACAGGTTTGACGGAAGGCAGGAAAGCCGCCGTGCGACCCTGAAACTCAACCGAAACCGATTTCAGAACGCGAATGGCGCGGCGTGGCGCAGCATTTTCTGTCAGGCCGACCCGGTTGATCAATTCGACAAACGGGGCCGAAGATCCGTCCATCACGGGAATTTCGGGACCATCAATGTCAACGTGAAGATCATCGACGCCCAAACCGGCCAGCGCCGCCATCAAATGTTCAACGGTGGCAACCGACGCTCCGGCGTCATTGGCAATCGTTGTGCCCAGACGCACGCCCGACACATTCGTCGCCCGCGCTTCGATAATATTGGGACGATCGGTAATATCCGACCGTTCAAACACAATGCCCGAACCGGGCGCAGCGGGTTTGAGAACCATGCGAACATGCTGGCCCGAATGAAGTCCGGTACCGGCACAAACCGCTGTCGCTGCCAATGTTTGACGATGAACCACGCGAACCACACCATTGTTGTTTTTCACAATGCTCAGGGACAAGCAAAAAGCCCCCACCCAAGCTCGGCGCTAACCTAGCGCCATCGTGCGGTGCCGCAATTAAAGCATTGTTGCGTTTTGTTACGCGCGCGAAGCGCGCCGTCGCAGGCCGCTAATTGGCCTGGCGGCGCAGAAAGGCGGGGATTTCCAGATCACCCTCTTCACCGGACTCGCCGAACAGATCGCCCGTCGCTTTCACCGGTGCGGCTTGCGTGGTCGCGCTGACCGGTGGTGCAGACTTGCGAATGGGGGTCATGGGTGGTTTGCGCCGTGAGAAAAGCGAAAACGCTGATTTGGATTTAACAATTTCCTCAGGCGCTTCAGCCTGCTCAGTCTCGACATGCTCGGCAAAATTCGTGGCTGCTGCCGCGACGCGTTCCTGATCGCGTACGACCTGCGGGCGCTCATCCACAAAAGGATCATGATCTTCGGCAATCGGATCATTGTCGATGGGATCATCAATATAATCGGTCTCAATTTCCTGACGCGAGGCGTGGGCACCGACCCGGATTTCTTCGGGCATATCGATGTCAGATCGGTCCGAAGCACGCTGGACAATGGGCTCGCGAACCGTGCGGCCGGCCTGGGCATCAATGGCTACCGGACGGCGGCGCTGATGACGCGGATCAATTGCTTCGATCTCGGCATCAATGCCGGTTGCGACGACCGAGACGCGCATCTTGCCTTCCATTGTCTCGTCGAAGGTCGAGCCCACAATGATATTGGCTTCAGGGTCGACTTCGGAGCGGATTTCATTGGCCGCTTCGTCGAGCTCATAAAGCGTCATGTCATAGCCGCCGGTGATGTTGATCAGAACGCCGGTTGCGCCCTTCATTGAGACATCATCCAGCAGTGGATTGGCGATGGCCGCATGCGCCGCTTCGATCGCGCGCTTCTCGCCCGACGCTTCGCCGGTTCCCATCATCGCCTTGCCCATCTCATTCATGACGGCACGAACGTCGGCAAAATCAAGATTGATCAGGCCGGGCATCACCATCAGATCGGTAATGCCGCGTACGCCGGAATGCAGGACCTGATCGGCCATGCCGAACGCTTCGGCAAATGTGGTTTTTTCAGTCGCGATCCGGAACAGATTCTGGTTGGGGATAATGATCAGCGTATCGACATGCTGTTGCAGTTGTTCAATGCCTGCTTCCGCAATTTTCATCCGGCGAGAGCCTTCAAAATGGAAGGGCTTGGTCACAACACCGACGGTCAGAATACCCTGCTCACGCGCAGCGCGCGCGATCACCGGCGCGGCGCCTGTGCCCGTACCGCCGCCCATGCCAGCGGTAATAAACACCATGTGTGCGCCTGAAAGCTGCTCCATGATCTCCGCAAGTGAATCTTCGGCCGATTGCTCGCCGACTTCCGGGCGAGCACCGGCTCCGAGACCTTCCGTGATCTGCGCGCCCATCTGAATGCGGCGATCAGTCTTCGACCGCGAGATGGCTTGCGCGTCTGTATTGGCAATCGCAAAGTCGACGCCTTCGAGCTCGGCTTCGATCATGTTGTTGACGGCATTGCCGCCTGCACCACCGACACCAAAGACCAGAATCCGGGGACGGAGTTCCGTCGTTTCAGGGGCTGAGAGATTGAGGGCCATGACCACTCCGTATACGAAGGCTAAAGGTTAACAGCGATTCTCTCGCTAATGTTTCCTTCACGGCTTAATCCCGCGTTAAATCCACAGGTATTTTTCCGATTAAGGGTGTTTTTAGAAGGATTCGGCCAACCAACGCCAAACAGATCGCCCACCCGCCTCGCGATTATAATGCATTCCGCGTTGCGGAGCGCCCAGGCGTGGCGGCCCGGAAATGGCTTCCGGTGCCCCTTTGGACTCGCGCAGGATGACGCCGGCTGCCGCTGAAAACGCCGGGCCGGAGACCGCATCACCCAAGCCGGCCACACCGTCAGGCCAGGCAAAGCTGGCCTTGCGGCCAAAGACCTTGGTGGCCACTTCGCAGGCACCAGGCAATTGGCAGGCACCGCCGGTCAGCACCAGCCGGCGCTTTGTGGCTGATCCCGCGCCGCCCGCTTCGAGGCGGTCTCGCAGCAATTCAAATGTTTCTTCCAGACGCGGGCGGATAATCGCATTAAGCAGCGAGCGAGGCTGGGAAACCATGCGATCGCTATCGCCTGCGACCGGCGGCGTCTCGATCATTTCACGATCATCATTCGGGCTGTCGAGCGCCGACCCGTATAGGATTTTGATCCGTTCAGCGGCAATCAGGGGCGTTGAAAGCCCGCGCGCGACATCCTTGGTCACATGCGCGCCACCGACAGGCACTGAATCCACATGAATGAGCGCGCCATCAGCAAACACCGCCGCAGACGTCGCGCCTGCGCCCATATCAATCAGGGTCGCGCCCAAGCGCATTTCGTCTTCGGCCAGGGCTGCCAACGCCGAAGCGTACGGTGTCACAACGACACCCTTCAGATCGAGATGACAGGCTTCAATACAATTGAGAAGATTGCGCAGCGGGCCGGTCGCGGCCGTGATCACATGAACCACAACGCCCAGCTTTCGGCCAAACATGCCGCGCGGATCATCAACGCCGGCATGGTCATCGACTGTCCAGCCCATGGGAAAGGCGTGCAGAACCACACGGTCTGCCGCATCCGCTTCTGCCAGGGCGGCATCCAGCGCACGGCGCAAATCGCGATCGGTGACTTCGCGCGACGATAAAGGAGCTTCAACTGCAACACGTGTACTTTGAATCTGCCCAGCGGTCAGGGTCACTGTGGCGGCATTGACCGCAATCCCGGCCATGCGCTCGGCACGTTCGACCGCGTTACGGATTGCGCCGGCGGCCTGCTCCATATCCACAACGGCCCCGGCGCGGATACCGTGAGACGGTTGATGGCCGACACCAAAAACGCGCGGGCGTGGCCCGGCGGCGGTCTCTTCATTGCGGGAAATAAAGCAGGTGATTTTCGACGAACCCAGATCGAGCGCAGCGCATACGCCCGGGCGCGCTTGCGAGGTCTGCTTCTGGCTTGAGCCTATGCCGGGGAACCGGATCATGCTTCGCGCTCACGTTCTGCCAGCGCACGCACAATCATCTCGCCGGGTTCACGCAGATCAAGGCTCTCGGCCTCGAGGCGCAGCACGCCGCGCTCGGCATGCATGGCCGCCAGCAAGGCCAATGCAGCGCCCGCCTCATCCTCCGGCAATTTGATATCCATTCCGGAATCCAGCCGCAAATTCCAGCGCCGCTCGCCCACGCGAACGGCGGCAGAGACGCGTTCGAGAATGGCGGGATGCTGGTTCAACGCGTCCAGCAATTCAGCCGCGGCAATGTCTGCGCCGCGATCCACAACAAGCGGCAGTCCCGGATAGGCTCCGGCGTCAACCTCATCGAGAACGATGCCGTCGCGATCAATCAGATTGATTTGACCGTCAATCTGCCACAGCGCGAACGCGTCGCGCGGTTCAACGATAACAGCAATCCGGTTGGGCCAAAGTCGTGCAATTCGGGCATGGCGCACCCAGGGCAAGGCTTCAACGTTGACCCGGGCCGTGTTCGGGTCAAAGGCCAGAATGGGTTGGCCTTCGAATGCGCCCGTCGCAGAGGCCGCCTCGCTCGCCAACTCAACGGAGGCGCCCGTCACATCAATGGCGTCTATCGCGAAACCCAGATTGGCCATGCGGTTTTCGACAACTTCACCGGCGGCATCCATCGTGTCATCGAGCTGACCCAAAAGTGCCAAGATACCAGCAAACAAAACCAGAAGACCGGCCGCCACGCTCGCGCCCAGACGTGCAGCATTAGCCGCGCGATAACGCGCGCCGCGCAGCTGGGCTTCAGCCCAATTACGCAAACGCCGCGGCGTTTTGGCCGCGGCGGACTGTCGTCGGGCAGACGTGCGCCTCGTACCCTTGCGGGCACTACTGGCGCGTCTCACCTGGGGCATGACGCATCCTCCGCCATCCATTGAACGAGATCATCAAACGCAATCCCGTTCCACGCCGCCTGTTCAGGGGCGAGGGAAGTCGGTGTCATGCCCGGTTGGGTGTTAATTTCGAGTAACCATACCTGCCCATCGCCGTTTTCATCCCAGCGAAAATCAGAGCGCGTCAGGCCGCGACATCCCATCGCCTCATGGGCTAGAAGCGCGAGCCGCTTACATTCTTCAGCGATTGCATCGGGAATAGCGGCCGGGATGACGTGCTTTGAACCGCCATCAGAATATTTCGCTTCAAAATCATAAAATGTTGTCGTCGGAAAGATTTCCGTTACGCCCAGCGCCCGGTCCCCGAGCACAGCCGTCGTCAATTCACGGCCCGGAATATATTTCTCGATCAGAACATCATCGCCCAGCGACCAGTCTTTTGAGGCCAGATCAGCCGGTGGGCGATTGGCCCCTTCCAAAACAATATACACTCCCACCGAAGAGCCCTGCGCATTGGGTTTGGCGACATAGGGCGGCTTGATCGCATGG
>CAXBKM010000049.1:0-10225 GCA_963976265.1 uncultured Maricaulaceae bacterium | reverse complement strand
CGGTGCCTGGGTGATGAAGTGAACCACACCGGCCGGGGAGTTCTTGCCGAAGAGTGTGGATTGTGGGCCCCGGAGGACCTCAACGCGCTCGAGTGACAGGAAGTCATTGATCGATGCGCCCTGGCGTGAGCGATAAACGTTATCAACAAAGACGGCGACGGAAGGCTCGAGGCCAACATTGTCTGCCGAGGTGCCAAGACCGCGAATGGCAAATTCCGTCACACCGGAGCGTGAGAATTGAGCGACGCGCAAAGAGGGGACCAATTGCTGGAGGTCGCGCGCATCGCGGACCTGACCCAGTGTAATCTGCTCTTCGGGGACCGCAGACACCGCAATGGGTGTTTCCTGCAGGGTCGCTTCACGACGCTGCGCGGTGACGGTGATGGTATCAACCTGCGCGGCGGCAATGCCGGCGGTGAACAGGCTGGCAGCCATGGCGGTTGAGCACATGGCAATGGCACGAATGGATTTCTTCATTGGTCTCCCCTTGATGCACCGGTCCCTTTTAGTGCGGTGCCAGATTATTATTGCCGACAATACAGCATTCTTCGATGCTTATGTCAGTAGCGAACGCGCAACACGCGAGTATGAAATCGACAAACGACTGAAAAATTGTTCCTATCGTTTGAATAGTGAACATTGTTTAAAAAGGGGTGAGGAATGGTTTTGCGGATATTGGGTGGCTTTCTGCTGCTAGTGGTTTTGGCGCTAACTATTGCCGCTGCATGGTTTTTCCGGCCCTGGTCGGATTACTCTCCCGCGGGTTATAATGCGGCGGGTGATCCTGACAGGCTGATTGAACTGTCGCAGGATATGGGGTCGGTTTTCCCGTATCGCACGATTTCCGCAACAGCACCTGACCCGCTGACCCGCAACTTGCAAACCTTTGATATTGCTTATGAGTGGGACGGGGAGACACGGTCTCTCGACCGCTATCTGACCGAATCGACGTCACTCGGTCTGATCGTTCTACACCGCGGCGAGATGGTTTTTGAGACCTATCGCAATGGCGCAGGACCGCAATCGCCACTCACAACTTGGTCGGTGGGCAAGAGTTTCGTCGCCTCATTGATTGCCATCGCGCTGCAGGAAGGGCGAATCGAATCGCTCGATCAATTGCTCGAAGATTTCGTGCCCGAATTTTCGGGCACGGATTATGGCAACACATCGATACGCCATTTGCTGATGATGTCGTCCGGCATCGATTTCGTCGAAGATTATTCCGCCGAAGATTCTGATATTCGGCGACTGTTTTTCAATGCCTTCATTTTCGAGCGCAATATCGACGAAATGATCATGGAGTTTGAGCGCGATACGCCAGCCGGGACGGAGCTCGATTATATCAGTTCGAACACGCAAGCACTCGCGGCGGTGGTGCGTGCGATCTATGGCCAGCCCCTGGCTCAAATTGTTCAGGACAAGATCTGGACGCCCCTGCAGATGGAGGGCAATGCCAACTGGTCGCAAAATGTGCCGGGCGAAGACGGAATTGCGGCCGGGTATTGCTGTTTGAATGCGCAACTCGCTGATTTTGCCCGCTTTGGTCAGTGGTATTTGCAGGACGGCGTTTGGGAGGGTGAGCGTTTACTGCCCGAGGGCTGGGTACAGCAGGCAACACGCCCCAATGCGCCGTTCCAGGAGCCGGGCCCCGACGCGATTTATGCGCCGCGCGGCTATGGGCTCCATTTCTGGATTCCGGATAATCCACAGGGCGAATATTATGCCGCTGGCATTTACGGTCAGTACATCTGGGTCGATGAGCGCCGCGAGGTCGTGATTGCGCGCTTTGCTGCCGATCCGGTTTGGGGCGGACGCACCGAAGAGACCTATGCTGCCTTCCGCGCCATCGCTGAAGCCGTTTCACCGCTCGGCGAGGCATCAAATGACCAGTAATCCCGACGAATTTGATTATATCATTGTCGGCGCTGGCTCGGCCGGTTGCGTCGTGGCGGAAGCCCTTTCGCGTGACCACGACGTGACGGTCTGCGTGCTGGAAGCGGGAAAGCCTGACAAAAGCCCGGAAATCCGAACGCCCATGCTGTTGCACAAGGTCGTGGGTGGCGGACCCTATAACTGGGCTTATGAAACCGAAGAGCAGACCGAGCTCAATGACCGAAAACTCTACTGGCCGCGCGGCAAGACACTCGGCGGGTCGTCCTCAATCAATGCCATGCATTATATGCGCGGCGCCCATGAGAATTTCGACGAATGGGGTGATTTGGGTGCGGACGGCTGGAACTGGGATGACGCTCTGGCCCGGTTCAAAGCCATGGAAGATCAGCAACGCGGCGGCGACGCCTGGCACGGAACAGGCGGACCGCTTCGCGTCGAGGATATTCCCAAGCTCAACCCCCTGACAGAGCTTTACTTTCAGGCCGGGCGCGAGCTGCAATACCCGGAAAATCCTGACTTTAATGGCGAAAAGCAAATCGGCTTTGGTCCCTATCAAATGACCATGAAGGGACCGCGTCGCTGGAGCGCCGCCGATGCTTTCCTTCGTCCAGCCATGGAGCGCGACAATGTCACGGTGCTGACCGAGGCTCTGGTACATCGGGTTCTGCTCGACAAGGGCCGGGCGGTTGGCGTCGAGCTGGATCTGGCCGGTGAGCGGACCGAGATTTCCGCGCGCCGCGAAGTTATTCTGTCGGGCGGGGCAATCAATTCGCCGCAGCTGTTACAATTATCCGGGATCGGGGATGCGGACTGGTTGCGCGAGGCAGGCGTATCTGTCGAGCATGACTTGCCCGGCGTCGGCCGTAACCTGCAGGACCATCTCGACATCGCAGCGCTGATGCGCACGAAGTCATCACGGTCGATTGGCAATTCCTGGCGCCGGACGCCAAAGAATTTGGCCGATGTCCTGCGCTGGATGATCAAGGGCGATGGCGATTTTACCATCAATCCGGTGCAGGGCGGGGCGTTCCTGAATTCTTCGCTTGCTGGCGACCTGCCCGATTTGCAGCTGGTCTTTATTCCCGGTCTGTCGATTGACCATGGTCGCCAAACCCTGTTCGGGCATGGCGTGACCTTGCATGTCTGCCACCTCTATCCGGAAAGCCGCGGCGAGATTCGGATCCACAGCGATGACCCGACAGCTCATCCATTGATTGATCCCAATTATCTCGCCCATGAGGGCGATCTCGTCGCGCTGATGGACGGTCTAGAAATCGTCCAGCGTATCTTGATGGCCCCGGCCTTTGATGAAGAGCGGATCGAAATGTACCGGCCACAGGAAGTCCTGACAGACCGTAAGGATATGGAAGCTGAAATTCGAGCCCGCGCGGAAACGCTCTACCATCCGACGTCAACCTGTGTGATGGGGCAGGGAGAAATGACGGTGGTGGACCCGCAATGCAGGGTCCATGGAGTTGATGGCTTGCGCGTTGTCGATGCCTCGGTGATGCCGCGCCTCGTCGGCGGAAATACCAATGCACCGACCATGATGATTGCGCACAAAGCGGCCGAGATGATCCGCGCGGCCCATTAGCGCCGACAGGAGAGAGAAATGAGCGATACGGATATAAAGCAGATTGAGCGCCTGAAATCCCTTCTGGCCAAACAGAAGGAAGCGTTTTCAGGCGACCGGCATCGCCCGATCGCCGAGCGCAAGGCCGATATTGGCAAGGTCGCCGACATGGTGCGTGACCATGCTCAGGACTTTATGGATGCGGTTTCAGCCGATTATGGCAACCGATCCTGCGCGGAAACCCAGATCACCGAGATCGGGTTTACCATTGCTGCGGCCAAACACGCGCAAGGCAATGTTGCCAAATGGGCCAAGCCCAAAAAGGCGTCTCTGCCGATCACGTTGGCGCCGGGAAAAGCCTATGTTCGGCGCGAACCTTTGGGTGTTGCCGGGATTATCTCGCCCTGGAATTATCCCATCCAGCTGGCGCTGACGCCGCTGATTGCCGCCTTGGCTGCCGGGTGCCGCGCCATCATCAAACCGTCCGAGCTTACGCCGAAAACGGCCGAATTGATGAAGCGCCTTCTGGGCGAGAGATTTGATGAAAACCAGGTTGCCGTTGTGACCGGCGGGCCTGCGGTTGGCGAGGCCTTCTCCCAACAGAAATTCGATCATATTTTCTATACCGGTTCCACACACGTCGGGCGGCTTGTCGCCATGGCGGCGGCCGACAATCTGGTGCCTGTTACCTTGGAGCTTGGCGGAAAATCCCCGGCCATCATTACCGACGATTATAATTTAGAAGAAGCCGCTAAACCTTTGACTTGGGGTAAGTTTCTGAATTCAGGGCAAACCTGTATTGCCCCTGACTATGTGCTCGCGCCGAAAGACAAAGTAGGCGCGATAGGTGAAGCCGTGCTGGAAGAAGTCACGAGCTTTTTCGATGATCCGGCGACGGACAAGGACTACACAGCGATTATTTCCGATCGCCATCATCAGCGCCTCTCCGAGATGATTGAAGAGGCCCGAGCGGGCGGCGCAGACATTCTGCAACCCGATATGGGGGATAGCGGAAATATTCGTAAAATCCCACCCACCATCGTCCTCAATCCACCGCTCGATTCGCGGATGATGAATGAGGAAATCTTTGGGCCGATTATGCCGGTCGTGGGCTATGACACACTCAATGATGCGATCGGCTTTGTGACTGAGCGCGATCATCCGCTGGCGCTTTATGTCTACGCCAAGGACAAGACCATTGCGCACCGGGTTCTGGACGCCACGCTGTCGGGCGGTGCCAGCGTAAATGCCTCCATGCTCCATATGTCGGTGGAAGGCATGCCGTTTGGCGGCGTCGGCAAGTCCGGGCAGGGCGCCTATCATGGCGAGCACGGGTTTTTGACCTTTACCCATGAGCGCGCCGTCTTCGAAGCGCCCGTTTGGCATCCCTCGCGCTGGGTCGCGCCGCCCTATGGCAAGATGTTCAACTTCATCGCCAAAATGCAGATGAAATAGACGATGTCGCTGGTCGGAAAACGCATTCTGGTCACGGGTGCATCGCGCGGAGCAGGACGTGCGATTGGCAAAGCGTGTGCAGATGCTGGTGCATTTGTTGTGATTCACTACAACGCCAATCGGGAGTCTGCTGAATCTTTGGCCAACGAGATTGGCGAGGCTGCACTCGGTCTGGTCGGGCAGGATTTGGCAGAGACGGGCGCTGGAGCAGCGCTGTGGGCGAAAGCCGAAGCTGACTTCGGTCCACTCGATGGACTGGTCAATAATGCCGGTATTTATCGCGCAACGCCGTTGAACAATGATGAAGAATGGGAATCGGCGTGGCGCGACCAGATTGCCGTCAATCTTCGAGCGCCCTGCGACCTTATGCGTGCTGCCGTGACGGCGTTTCAGACGCGCGGGGGCGGTTCCATCGTCAATATTGCATCGCGGGCCGCTTATCGCGGCGATGATCCGGATCATTGCGGTTATGCTGCGGTGAAATCCGGTTTGGTGGCTGCAGCAAAAACATTGGCGCGGGCGCATTCCGGCGAGAATATTCTGATCTACACAATCACGCCCGGCTGGATTGAAACCGACATGGCCCCCAGCCGCGTTGAAGCCCGCGCCGCAGCCGTCGCAGATATACCGCTTGGCAAAGTCGCCCAGCCGGAAGAGATCGCGGCCATGACGGCGTTTCTATTGTCTGGCGATTGCCCATCGGCCACCGGCAGCGTGATCGACATCAATGGCGCCTCTTATGTGCGCTGAACATTTCACAATCCGGACTCCCCAAGGACGCAGGGCCTGATAAGGTCGCGCGTGAACAGTGTTCACATGCGGGGAGCGAAAGCATGAAGTGGTTGGTGCGCGGATTTGTGGCCGTTGTCGGTCTTGTGGTTTTGCTTGCGATTGCCGGCACAAGCTGGATGGTTTGGCGATTTCATGACACCAAACCGCAGGTCTCGGGTTCCGTTTCGGTCGCCGGACTCGACGCGGATGTCTCAGTCATTCGTGACCAATATGGCGTACCGCATATCTTTGGCGAGAGCGAAGCCGATATTTTCTACGCGCTTGGCTATGCCCATGCGCAGGACCGCTTTTTCCAGATGGATATGATGCGCCGCTATGTGCATGGCCGTCTGGCGGAGGTGCTTGGCGAGCGGGCGATCAATGTCGATGCGCGCAATCGCATTCGCGGCTATCCGCATGTTGCGACCGCCGCTGTTGACAATCTGAGTGCCGAGGCACGGGCTGCTGTTGATGCCTATACAGCGGGCGTGAATGCGCGTCTGGCGCAGGGCGCGCCGTCACCGGAATATGCGATTTTGCGGTTCGAGCCGGAAGCCTGGCGACCGGAGGATTCCACGGCCGTGGTTGTCTATATGGCCGACTCACTGGCCGCGGGTGAATACGAAGAAATGAACCGTCGTCGCCTCGAAGGCTTGTTGAACGCGGAACAGATTGCGCAATTTCTGCCGACATTTCCGGACTGGGCACCGACCATGTTGCAGGCCGAGGATTTTGACGGTCCGCCGGCTGATCCGCCGATGCCTGACGGCGAGGCGCAGGATGACGTCAATGGCGGGTCAAACGCCTGGGTCCAGTCGGGCGAGTATACAGCCAGCGGGCAGCCACTGCTTGCCAATGACCCGCATCTGGGCCTGTCCGCGCCCGGCATCTGGTATTACGCGCATCTGGCGCTGCCCGATGGTCATGTCGTTGGAGCCACCGTCGCCGGAGCGCCATTGGTCGTTCTGGGCCGCAATGATGTCTCGGCTTGGGGATTCACAAATACCGGCTTTGACGTGATCGATTTACGCCCTGTCGCGCGCGGATCCATGGCAACCACTGAGCGTCTTGAGGTCATCGAAATCGCTGGCGGCGAGCCGCTGGAGATCATCGTACGCGATACGCAAGATGGTCCTGTGCTCGACCCGGACTATTTCGATGTTAAAGCCTATGGCGATGTTGATGTGGTTCTGATGAGCACGGCATTGAACCGGTCCAATGACGTGGCCGATGTTTCCTACCGGATCATGAAATCGCGAAGCTGGGCCGAGTTCGTTGAGGCGGGGCGGGGCTATACTGCGCCGATGCAGAATATGCATTACGCGAATGTGGACGGAACAATTGGTTATACGACGGCGGGCCTTGTCCCGCTTCGCGCCGAGGACGGCAGTTGGTCGGGCTATATTCCCTATGACGAATTGCCGCGTGTCGAAAACCCGGTTTCAGGCCGTGTTGCGTCCGGCAATAACAGGGTTACGCCGGACAATTATCCCTACCCGACACCGGGTGAATTCGCGATTTACCGCGGAATACGGATTGACGAATTGCTCAATACGGCGGAGCGCCATGACATAGGCAGCTATCATGATGTGCAAATGGATGTGACGTCCGCTCAGGCACAAAGCCTGATCGCGATCATCGCGCGCAGCGAACCCCAGACCGAAGCGGGCCTTGACGCACGTGACCGCCTCGCAGCGTGGGATGGCGAGATGGGCATGGACCGGTCAGAGCCGCTTCTATACGCGCTCTGGTATCGCGCGCTCGCCAAGTCGATCTATGGCGATGAATTGGGCGATAATTTTCGCCGTTTTGTCGGTAATCGGCGTGGTTTCATCCACAACGTCCTGATGGAAGGACAGTCAGCCTGGTGCGACGACGTCGCGACTGCGCAGACCGAGACATGTGATCAGGCGGTC
Organism: uncultured Maricaulaceae bacterium; assembly: GCA_963976265.1. GTDB lineage: Bacteria > Pseudomonadota > Alphaproteobacteria > Caulobacterales > Maricaulaceae > Hyphobacterium. The sequence goes on along the minus strand of CAXBKM010000049.1, from coordinate 2,617 downwards.
GGTGCGGCTCTCGACGCGGCGATGATGCGCGGCGTTCAGCGTTATGGAGACAATGTTGATGACTGGGTTTGGGGCGAAGAACACCAGGCCGTCTTCGATCACCCGGCCTTTACCGGCCTACCCATCCTGGATGACATCTTCACGGTGAGACAGCCCGTTGGCGGTGATGGTTCAACGCTCAATGTCGCGGTTTATTCCATTCGCGCCGATGATTTTGATGTCTTCCATGGTCCGTCCCTGCGTGCCGTGTATGATCTCTCTGATCTTGATCGATCACGCTACATGCACGCGCCGGGTCAATCCGGTCACCCATGGTCGCCGCATTACCGCGATCTTGCGCCGATGTGGGCTGCAGGCGAGAGTTTTGAGCTGCGCACAGACTGGACGCCCGATGATGCGCCGGACGGGGCCACTATTCTGGTTCTGAGACCAGGAGGATAAACCATGCCGATCAATCTCAATCGTCGACAGGCCCTGCTGGGCGCCACGGCTATATCCCTGACCGCGGCCGGGTGCGGCACATCGCGGCCTGCGCCGCCGCGCCCGTCTGGTGCATTCCGTCATGGTGTCGCGTCGGGTGAACCGGATCAATCGAGCGTGGTTTTGTGGACGGCAATCACCGAGGATGGGGGCGGGGAGCGCGGCGTCGAAGTGGCGCGTGATGAAGGCTTTACCGACATCGTTTTCGAGCAGTCTGAAACGCTCACCTATATCCGAATGAATCCGGTGACGACGCTCAAAATTATTGCGAACGGGCTGGATGCTGGCGCACGCTATTTCTATCGCTTCCGTTTCAATGAAGAGTATTCGCCCGTTGGCGTAACGCGGACGCTGCCTGACGGCGCGCTCAATCAATTCAACATCGCCGTGTGTTCCTGTTCGAATTACCCGGCGGGCTATTTCAACGCTTATGCCGAACTGGCGGCGACCGACAATCTCGATCTGGTTCTGCATCTCGGCGATTATATTTATGAGTATGGTGTGGGCGGTTATGCCGATGACGATGCGGAGAAAATGGACCGCGTTGTCGTACCGGCCCATGAGTGTCTGACCTATGACGACTACGCCGCCCGCCATGCGCTCTACAAGACCGATCCCGACCTCCAGGCGGCCCATGCCGCTGCGCCCTGGTTTATCGCCTGGGATGATCATGAGGTAGCCAATGATGCCTGGTCGGGCGGCGCTGAAAATCACACCGAAGGTGATGAGGGTGTATGGCAGACCCGTGTCTCCGACGCCTTGCGCGCATTCCATGACTGGAATCCAACGCGCGCACCGGACGATTTCATTGGCGGCGTTCGCACGATCGAGATTGGTGATTTGGCAACCATCGCCCTGACCGAAAGTCGCCATATCGCACGAACAGAGCCGCTGACCTTTGATACATTCCCGATCCCGGCCGATTCCGATGATACCGATCCGGCCAATCAGGAAGCGGTTGCGACATGGCTGCGCGATGTTGTCGGCGATCCGTCGCGTGAATTGCTGGGTGCCGCTCAAATAGACGAGATTGGTTCTGCGTTTGCGGCGTCGCGTGATGCCGGCAAGCCCTGGCGTTTTCTCGCCGGACAGGTCCTGATGGGCAAGGTCAATATGCCCAATTATATGGAGGTCCTGCCCGGTTGGCTCAAATGGTATATCCGCAATAATAATGAGCTGGCGTGGAGCTTTGTTCTGCGCTCGCGGTTCAATTCACCCTTCAACTTTGACAGTTGGGACGGCTATTCGGCTGAACGCGAGCGACTATTCCAGACCGTTCGGGAAACGTCGGGCGACATGATTGCGCTCGCCGGGGACAGTCACAATTTCTGGACCTGCGCGCTGGCCGATGATGATGGGCAATCGATTGGCGTCGAGTTCGGCACGACATCCGTCAGCAGCCCGTCACCCTTTGAATATGTTGTCGCACCGGGTGTCGACTTCGGTGAAATCACGGTCGAGAACAATGCCGAGATCATTCACCACAATGCTTATGCCAAGGGCTTTATCCGACTGGTCTTGACGCCTGATTCCGTCGAATCCGAATTTGTCGAGGTGTCCACGATCAAAAAGCGTGGTTACAGCCCACAGACAGAGAGCCGCTGGCGCGTAACGCGCGGGACAGACGGGTTGGCCGTGGACGCGGTTTAGGAGCAAAATTGATCTCCTTCCCCTTGATGGGGAAGGTGGCCCGAAGGGCCGGAAGGGGTGGTTTGTGGGTCTCACCCTCTCCGCCGACTTTGTCGGCACCTCGCCCATCTAGGGAGAGGAAGAATTGGACTACCAACATCCCTCATAGACGATGACCATGATGTTGTTCGGATCACGAAGGTAGAGATAACGGGCACCCCATGGCCGATCTTTCGGCCCGTCGCGTTTTACATTATCGGGCAATGTGGCGACGAACGCATCGAGCGGTTCGGCGCGAAATTGCAAGCTCAAGCCGGAAAAGTCATGCTCGACCGTCGTGTCGTAAATCTCCAGCAAGGCTTCTTCAGCGCCATTGTCGAAGGCCAGAATGACACCCTTGTCGTCGGCATGATCCCATTCTTCGACGACTTTCATCGCGAAGATCTGTTGGTACCAGGCCTGGGTTTCAGCCAGGCGCGGCGTCGAGATTTTGGTTTTCTGGGAAAAT
>CAXBKM010000048.1:0-10265 GCA_963976265.1 uncultured Maricaulaceae bacterium | reverse complement strand
CGCAGCCAATCAATCGCCGCTTCGATGTCACCATCGGTTTCACTCAAGGCTTTTTTACAATCCATCATGCCTGCGCCGGTCTGGTCGCGCAGTTCCTTGACGAGGGCCGCTGTAATTTGCGCCATCATAAATACTCCTGATTACCGTCCCAATAAGGACGCGAGAATGTCGGACTAGCTGGTTTTTTCTTCGCTGGTCTCTGCTGTTTCGGCTGGAGCCGCCTCAGCAGGTGTTTCTTCCGCCGCCGCTGCTTCCGCAGGTGCCGCATCGGCCGCTGCAGGGTCGGCAGCCGCCTCTTCAACGGCTTCCGTTGCTTCGTTCAGCGCGATTTCAACCGGCGCTTCTGCTTCACCCATATCGACGCCGAGATCGGCAGCGCCATCGGCAATGCCGTCCAGAACTGCACCCGCAATCAATTCACAGTACAGCGTGATGGCGCGCGATGCGTCGTCATTGCCTGGAACCGGGAAATTGATCGAATCGGGGTCGCAATTACTGTCGACGATAGCGACAACCGGGATACCCAGCTTGCGGGCTTCCTGAACGGCAATGGCTTCCTTGTTGGTATCAATCACGAACATCAGGTCGGGAATGCCGCCCATATCCTTGATACCACCGAGCGACAGCTCGAGCTTGGCGCGTTCGCGCGTCAGATTCAGCAGCTCTTTTTTGGTAAAGCCACTGTCTTCGGTATCGCCGTCCAGCAGCGTTTCAAGATCGCGCAGACGGGCAATGGAGTGGGAAATCGTGCGCCAATTGGTCAGCGTACCGCCAAGCCAGCGGTGATTGACATAATATTGGGCGCAACGCTTGGCCGCATTGGCAATCGGCTCTGACGCCTGATGCTTGGTACCGACAAACAAAATACGTCCGCCGCCTGCCGCCGCGTCGCGCACCTGAACGAGTGCCTGGTGCAGCAAGGGAACGGTCTGTGACAGATCAAGAATGTGGATGTTGGAGCGATCACCAAAAATGTAATCGCGCATTTTCGGGTTCCAGCGGTGTGTCTGGTGTCCGAAGTGACAACCAGCTTCCAAGAGCTGGCGCATGGAGAATTCAGGCAGTGCCATCGTTTATATCCTTTTCCGGTTGGCCTCCACAGGACGGAGTCGGTATTTCCAGGAAACGGAAACACCAACACCGGAAATGCCAATCAGATGATTGAACATGTCCCGTGTGCGTGATGGCGCGGCTTATATGGGCAAGATCGCGGTTTCGCAAGCGCTGTTGGCTGCAAACATTCTCCTCGCCTGCCTACAAGGTCTCGACACTCTCAACGCCCTGTACCGCTTTAAGGGCCGCTTGCACTGGTTGACTGCACGGTAGCCGTCCTGGAAGCCGGATCACAGCCTCCTGCCCTGTTGCCAGCGGCATGACCAGGCGCACTTCACCGCCATCACTGCCACCACTGGCCGAAGCGGCGCGCTGCAAGCGGCTGCGCACGCCCTCCAGAGCACCCTTGTTCATGCGGATTACGAGACCGTCAGCGGGAGGCGCAGCATCAAGAACTTCAACGGAATCGGCAAAAAAACGCAGTTGCTCTTCCTTGTCGTCAACACGGACTTTGACAATGACCGCCGCGCCGACCTCCAAAGCATCACGCGAGTCACGCAACAGTTCAGGCGGAATCAGCGCGTCAAATTCCCCGGTCGGATCAGACAGGGTCAGCCAGGCAAAGCGCTCGCCGGACTTGGCCGAGACCCGCTCCTGACGCCGCCGAACCATGCCAGCCATGCGCAAGGCCGACGCCCCGTCGGCTACCCTGGCAGGCGCATCGGCGAGGAAGACCACGCCGCGCGCAGCCAAAGGGGCAGCCAAATCATCAAGCGGATGCCCGGATAGATAAAATCCAATTGCCGCCAATTCTTCATCGAGTTGTTGTGTTCCCGTCCAGGGGTCGGCGACGGGCAATGGCGGGCGGGCCAACCCGCCCTCATCGGCTGTCGCGCCACCAAACAGGCTGGTCTGTGCACTGTCGCGTTCATCTGCTGCCCGTGTCGCCATGGCCGCAAGAATGGGCGCAGCAGCAAAGGCGCACGCCCGATCCGGCTCAAGCTGATCAAAGGCGCCCGCACGGGCGAGGTTTTCCAGCGTCCGCTTATTGACCTGTTTGGGATCAACCCGTTCGGCGAAATCATAAAGGTCTTTGTAGGGACCGTTCGCTTCGCGTTCGGCGACAACATGTTCCATACCTGTCAGACTGACATTGCGGATCGCGCCAAGCGCATACAGAACAGCCCCGCCTTCAACGGAAAAGTCCGCGCGCGATCGGTTGACGTCCGGTGCCACCACCGGAACATCCATCTTGCGCGCTTCCTGGAAGAAAACGGCGAGTTTGTCGAAATTATTGCGATCCAAACTCATCAGAGCGGACAAAAACTCGACCGGGAAATGAGCTTTTAGATAGCCCGTCCGGTATGCAATCGCCGCATAGGCCGCTGCGTGGCTCTTGTTGAAGCCATACCCGGCAAACTCGTTGACCAGTTCGAAAATGTAGGCCGCCTTGCCTTCACTGACATCACGCTCTTTCGCGCCATCAATAAACCGCGATCGCTGGCGGTCCATTTCCTCTTTTTTCTTCTTGCCCATCGCCCGGCGAAGCAAATCGGCTTCACCCAGGGAATATCCCGACAGGATTTGCGCGATTTGCATCACCTGTTCCTGGTAGATGATGACGCCGTGCGTCTCCTTCAGCACCTGTTCCAGATCCGGGTGAAGGAAATCGACTTCAGCGCGCCCGAATTTGCGATCGACATAGACATCGATGTTTTTCATCGGCCCCGGACGGTAAAGCGAGATCAGGGCGATCAAATCCTCGATCTTGTCCGGCTTCATCTTTTTGAGCGTGTCACGCATGCCGGTGGATTCCATCTGGAACACACCAATGCCGGCACCCGTCGCCAGCAATTCATAGACGGCGGCATCGTCATAATTGGCCGTTTCCATGTCCGGCACATCGCCGCCCGCGCCGCGAATATAATCAAGCGTTCGGGCGATCACCGTCAGGGTTTTCAAACCGAGAAAGTCAAACTTGACCAGGCCGGCCGGCTCAACCCATTTCATATTGAACTGGGTTGCCGGAATGTCAGAGCGTGGATCCCGGTAGAGCGGCGTCAATTCGACAAGCGCACGATCCCCGATAACCACCCCGGCGGCGTGGGTGGACGCGTTTCGGTAAAGACCCTCCAGCTTCAGCGCTGTCTGCAGCAGCTTGGCAACCGCAGGGTCCTCATCGCGCATTTGCTGGAGGCGGGTTTCGCCCTCAATCGCCTGAGCCAACGTGACCGGATTGGCCGGATTGGCCGGCACCAGCTTGGCAATCTTGTCGACCAGCCCAAGCGGCAACTGGATCACACGGCCTACATCGCGCACCACGGCACGCGCTTGCAGCGTTCCAAAGGTTATGATCTGCGCGACATGATCACGGCCATAGCGTTGCTGAACATATTGAATGACCTCGCCGCGACGTTCCTGGCAGAAATCGATATCAAAATCGGGCATCGAGACCCGTTCAGGATTGAGAAAGCGCTCAAACAGCAAGCCAAAACGAAGCGGATCAAGATCGGTAATCGTGAGCGCCCAGGCTACGACCGACCCGGCACCGGAACCGCGGCCCGGCCCAACCGGAATATTCTGGTTTTTGGCCCATTTGATGAAATCGGCAACAATGAGAAAATAACCCGGAAAACCCATCTGCTTGATGACACCGAGTTCGAAGTTCAACCGATCAAAATAGTCCTGTTCTGGCGCCGCCAGATCAATCGTCTTCAGACGCTCGCGCAAACCTGCCTCGGCTTGGGCGGCAAGTTCCTCGGTTTCGTCGCGCCCGTCGGCCGTTTCAAATCGCGGCAGCAGGGGATCATGGGTTTTCGGGCGATAGTGACAACGCCGTGCGATATCGACTGAATTTTCCAGGGCTTCCGGCAAATCAGAGAACCGCGACACCATTTCCTCAACAGACGCGAAATGGTGGTCGGGCGTGACACGGCGGCGGTCTTCAACGGAAAGATAGGAGCTTTGTGCGATACAGAGCAGCGCATCATGAGCAGCATGCATGCCCGGGTCCGGGAAAAAAGCTTCATTGGTCGCCACCAACGCAATATCGCGCGCATAGGCCTGCTCAACGAGCCAGTTTTCAGCCTGCAACTCCTCGCGGCGACCATGGCGTTGAAGCTCGACATAGAGACGATCACCAAACGCGGCACGCAAACGGTCCAGCCAGTTCGACGCATCCGTATCGCGGCCTGCAACGATCAAACGGTTGAGCGCACTTTCCGGCCCACCGGTCAGCGCAATTAAACCCTCGCTGCGCTCCAGCACCAAGTCGGCGCTGACATGAGGTGGATCCGTTGGGCCGGTATCCAAAAATGTCGCGCTGGAAAGCGCCATCAGGTTTTGATACCCGATTTCCGATTGAGCCAGAAGAACGATCGTGCCCTCCGGCTCGATCCGTTCGCCGGGATGCGGTGGCGAAATCAGAACTGACAGCGTGCAGCCGACAATCGGTTGAACGCCGCCATTGGCCAGGGTTTCTGAAAACTCCAGAGCCCCGAAAAGATTATTACTGTCGGTGAGCGCCACTGCGGGCATACCACCGTCGACGCAAAGCCGGGCCATATCCTTGATACGGATGGCGCCTTCCAGGACGGAATAGGGAGACCGCGTACGCAGGTGAACAAATTGAGGTCCCTGCCCGTCCATGATTTGCGATCTCCTTCACGCGTCCGACTGGCAAACCCACACGGCGAGTCAGCCCAGACACGCAGACTAGACGAGCAATCAGCCCGCGAGAACCGATCCCCACACCATAATCATCCAGGCAAAGCCCAAAACCGCTGTTGCTGCTGAAGCATCTGCAATGAAACGTCGCATATCCATCTCCTGTTTAACAATGTTCCTGTTTTGTTCTTTTCATAAAAAACAGGTATCGTCAAGCGTTCATGCGATTCTTTTTGAGTCGTGTGGCTATTGAGGACGCGGTCAGCCTGCGGCGATATACGGTGCGACGTGCTGGTCCTTGAAGGTCAGAACGCGGTCCATTCGCTCGGCCAAAGCCAGATTATGGGTCGCGACGAGCGCCGTAACGCCCTCTTCCCGCGCGGCCCGCGAAAAGGCTTTGAACACGGCGTCAGAGGTCGACGGATCGAGATTGCCGGTGGGTTCATCGGCAAGAATGATCTTGGGCGAGTTGGCAAAGGCGCGGGCAATCGCCACGCGTTGCTGTTCACCGCCGGACAATTGCGCGGGCTGATGACTTGCACGGTCCGCCAATCCCATGGCGACCAGCAACCGGTCGGCTTCGGCCTCGGCGGCCTTGCGCCCTCGCCCGGCAATCAATTGCGGCAGAACGATATTCTCGCGGGCATCGAATTCGGGCAGCAAATGATGAAACTGATAGACAAAGCCAATCATGGACCGGCGCAAACCGGTCCGCTCACGATCTGACAGCGCCGTCGCGTCGCGGCCATCCAGCATCACCGATCCGGCGTCAGGTTTTTCCAGCAGACCGGCAATATGCAGCAGGGAAGATTTGCCCGAACCTGACGGTCCGACCAGCCCCACAACCTCGCCCGGATGCAGATCCAGCTCGGCGTCCTTGAGAATGGTCAGCGGGCCAGCTTCGGCCTGATAGGTCCGCTCAACCCCTTTCAGGGTGAGAACAGGGCTCGCGCTACTCATAACGCAACGCCTCTACCGGATCGAGCCGGGCTGCGCGCCATGCAGGCGGAATGGCGGCCAGCAGAGCTGCGCCCAGTCCAAACAGCGTTGCGAATGTCACCTCTGTCCAGTCGAGGCGCGCGGGCAAGCGAGACAGGAAGTAGATTTCAGGGTTGAACGGATCAACACCGCTGACAAACTGGATGAAATCCTTGATGGCGTCGATATTCCACACAAACACGACGCCCAGAACGACGCCGCCGATCGCGCCGACCGCACCAATCATGAGGCCGATCAGCAAGAACACCCGCAGAATGGAGTTTTGCGTCGCGCCCATCGTGCGCAAAATGGCAATGTCGCGGCCCTTGTTTTTCACCAGCATGATCAGGCCGGTAATGATGTTCAACGCGGCGATCAGGATAACAACAGCGAGGATCAGGCGCATCGCAAAACGTTCAACGGCCAAGGCGGTCTGGAAACTCTGATCGCGCTGACGCCAGTCATAAACCAGCGATGGCTCGCCAACGATGTCGCGGACCTCGTCCACAATATCGCCCATATCGTCGGGCGCTTCGGTGCGGACCTCAATCGTGTGCGGCCCGGCCTCGCCAAAAAACAGCAAGGCCTGCTCCAGCGGCATAAACACGGTAACCTGGTCATGCGCATATATGCCCGACGAATAAACGCCGGCGGCGCGATAAGCCTTGTTGCGCGGCGAGGTCCCAAAGGGCGTGCTGGCGCCGCGCGGCGCTATCAGGGTGAATTCCTCGCCCTCAATCATGCGTAACTGGTTCGCGAAACCGACACCGATCAGAACATCATTGCCGCCATTGCGGCCCATGCCGAACGTATCGAATTCGCCATAGCGCAATCCCGGGTCATTGTCGTCGGTCGGCCGCGTGATGCGCTCAAGCTGACCGAGTTCGGCACGCGATATACCAACGACAACGGCGCCCGAGGACAGATTATTGGCGGTCGCCAGGGCCTGCCCGACCATGCGCGAGCCGACCGTCTCAACACCGTCGACTTCTGCAATCAGGGCGGTGATCCGGTCAATTTCCTCTTCCGGCATGCCGCGCGCATCGACATAGACATGCGATTGTACGCCCAGAAGGCTGCTCAGGAGCTCGTGGCGAAACCCGTTCATGATCGACATGATGATGATCAGGGCGGCAACGCCGAGCGAAATTCCCAGAAAGGAAATGATCGCGATCAGGGCGATTCCGCCATTCTTGCGTTTGGTCCGCAGATAACGGGTTGCGAGCTGGAATTCGTATCCACTAAAAGGCTTGGCACCGCTGGAGATGGTTGTCTCGCTCACGATGATAATGCGCCTTCGGCCAGGCGATTGATCGCATCGTCCATCGACAGGTCCAGCTTTTCACCGGTACGGCGGATCTTGACCTCGACCTTGCCTTCTTTCAGGCCGCGTGGCCCGATCACCAGCTGGTAAGGCAACCCGATCAAATCCATGGACGCAAATTTGCCGCCTGGCCGGGCATCTGTATCGTCCAGCAAGGGCTCACGACCGGCATTGGTCAACGCATTATATGCCGTGGCGCAGGCGGCATCCGTATCGGCGTCACCGGCTTTCAAATTAATGATCCCAACGCCAAAGGGCGACACGCTTTCAGGCCAGATAATACCGTTATCATCATGGCTGGCTTCGATAATGCCGCCAACCAGACGCGACACACCAACACCGTAGGAGCCCATATGGACAGCCTTGGTCACGCCGCCGGGATGCGCGACTTCGGTATTCATGGCGTCGGAATACTTGGTGCCAAAATAGAAGATATGCCCGACTTCGATGCCTCGCGCCGAAAGTCGCTTGTTTTCGGGCACTTCGGATTCGAACCGTGCCGCATCGTGCATTTCTTCGGTCGCCGCATAAAGCGCCGTGCGCTGATCGACGAGCGGTTGAAGATCGCTGCCAAAATCAACATCCAGGCCCGGGGCATCCATCTCAACGAGATCGGAATGGCAGAAGACCTCGCTTTCGCCGGTCTCGGCCAGAATGATGAATTCGTGGCTGAGATCGCCACCAATGGGTCCTGTGTCAGCCCGCATCGGTACGGCTTTCAGCCCCAGACGCGAAAATGTGTTCAAGTAAGCAATGAACATTTTATTGTAAGATGCTCTGGCAGAAGCCTCATCCAGATCAAAGGAATATGTATCCTTCATCAGAAATTCGCGGCCTCGCATCACACCAAAGCGCGGGCGGACCTCATCGCGGAACTTCCACTGGATATGATAGAGCAGCTTTGGCAAATCCTTGTAGGACTTGCAGGACGCCCGGAAAATCTCGGTGATCATTTCCTCATTGGTTGGACCGTAGAGCATTTCACGATCATGCCGATCGACAATGCGCAGCATTTCCTTGCCATAGGCGTCGTATCGCCCGCTCTCGCGCCAGAGATCCGCAGACTGGATGGTCGGCATCAGCAATTCGACGGCTCCGGCCCGGTCCTGTTCTTCCCGCACGATCTGTTCGATCTTTCTCAACACTTTCAGACCAAGCGGCAGCCAGGCGTAAATGCCGGCTGATTCCTGACGTACCATTCCGGCGCGCAGCATCAATTGATGCGACGCGATTTGCGCGTCAGCAGGCGTTTCCTTCAAAACAGGCAGGAAATAGTTGGAAAGGCGCATCGTGATTGGCTTTCAGGGGCAGATTTCAGCGTGCACCAGCATTAGACCGCACGATCATCATGGGCAAGACCACTGCGACAGACGCCCCCGATGGCTAGCCAAAAATATCGATGAGACCAAATTCTGCGATTGTGAAAATGGTCAGCCATACGGCGCTGGCGGCAATGGTCGTCCACCAGGCCTTGCGTTTCAGGCCGGGATTAACAGGGGCGCCCGGATCATTTCCGACGATCACATCCCCATCTTCATGCTGCCCGCGTACGCCAATCGGCAGGATTGCAAACAGAACAATCCACCAGGTCACAAGGTAAATGGCCAAGCCTGTTGCGATCCCCAAGCCCTGATGCGGCACAAAAAATTGCACCAGCCAGGCGATGACCGACGCCGCAACGACAAGGATGGAAATGATCTTGAACATCAATCGCAATCCGGTTTCTGCATCAATTCTATCAGCACGCCGTCGGAATTTTTTGGATGAACGAAAATCACCGGGACGCCATGCGCACCAATATAGGGCTCGCCCGTCCCAAGAACAGTCGCGCCGCGTTCGCGCATCACATCGCGTGCTGCGACAATGTCATCGACCTCGAAACACATATGATGCTGGCCGCCCTTGGGGTTCTTCTCAAGAAATTTGTGGATCGGTGACGCCTCGCCCAATGGCTCGATCAATTCGAGCTGGGTGTTCTCAACGCTGACAAAGACAACACGCACGCCCAGATGTGCGAAATCCTTCGGCGCGGTCGCGCTGTCGGCCCCATAGAGCGCCGCATACATGGCGGTCGTTGCCGCAATGTCCGGCGTGGCGATACCGATATGGTTCAGACGTCCAATTTTCATGAGCTGCACTCCAAAAGATCAGACCGTCAGGGCAATCACATTGACGATCGGCTTCTTGCCCCAAACTTGCGAGGCTTCTCGGCGAACGGCGCGCCGAATGGCTTCTTCAACCGCTTCTTCATCGCGTTTTTCGCGAGACTTCAAGCGATCAAATGCAGCCTCGGCGACATCGGCGAGCGTATCCAAAAATGTTTCGAGCGGATATTCACGCGATTCAGCGATTCCAACCGCACGGATATCCGGTCCGGCTTCAATCTGCCCATTGGCCGAAATCGCCAGCGAAACCGATAAATGTCCGCCATAGGCCAGCTTGCGGCGCTCGCGCATCGACTCCGCATCCGCATCGGTGATGAAGCGACCATCGACATGCAAACGGCCATGGGGCACTTCATCGACGACTTTGGCACCATCGGCAGAAATCCGTATCAGATCACCATTTTTCGGTGCCAGCGCCATCGGCACCTGCAGGGTGCGCGCAAATTCCGCATGTTCGATCAAATGGCGGCGCTCGCCATGAACCGGGATCGCGATGCGCGGCTTGGCCCAATTATACATGGACCGCAATTCTTCTCGGCAAGGATGACCGGATACATGGATATCGCGGTCCCGCTCGGTGATGATTTTGACGCCGCGCTCAGCCAGCGTATTTTGCAGGGCAAAAATGCCCTTCTCATTGCCTGGAATAACGCGCGATGAGAAAATCACGCTATCGCCTTTGGACAGGGTGACATGGCGATGCGAGCCCTCCGCGATCCGTGTCAAAGCGGCGCGCGGCTCACCCTGACTGCCCGTACAAAGATAAAGTATACTGTTCTTGGGAAAATGCGCGGCGTCGTCTTCATCGACGAAGGGTTGAGCGGTCTGCATCAGGCCGACATGTTTGGCCGCTTCCGCCATGCGGTGCATGGATCGGCCCACCAGACAGACACGCCGGTCATTGGCTTCAGCGGCCATGATCGCCGTTTCCATACGCGCCACATTTGACGCGAAAGACGCCAACGCAACGCGGCCCGTCTGTTCACCGACCAACTTGATAAGCTCCGCACGAACATCGCCTTCAGAACCCGATACGCCGTCTGAAAACTCATTGGTGCTGTCACACACCATGGCCAGGA
>CAXBKM010000047.1:0-10269 GCA_963976265.1 uncultured Maricaulaceae bacterium | reverse complement strand
GTTTTCAATACTCGCCTTACTCATCTTCGTCGCCAGCTGTACGCGGCCCGCGCCACCGGTCGAGCCCGACCCATCAACACAAATCCGGCTGGACGGTCTGGGCCAGGCGATTGGCTTTGTATCGCCGGAAGGCGCGCATGTCTGGCGCGGGCTTCCCTATGCCGCCCCGCCGGTTGGCGATCTGCGTTGGCGCGCACCGCGTCCGGCAGAAGGCTGGGCCGGCGAGCGAATAGCAACAGAGCACGGACCCGCTTGCGCTCAGCTCGCCAACACGCTGAGCGCGGGCGATGAACTGGAGCCCGGCATGTTGATCGGGTCCGAAGACTGCATGACCATTGACGTCTACGCCCCGCCGGACAGCGAAAACCTGCCTGTCATGGTCTGGATTCACGGGGGCAGTAATATTTGGGGCCAGGCATCGCAATATAGCGGCGCTCAACTGGCCATGGATCAGTCCGTCATCGTCATGGTCGTACAATATCGCCTAGGCCCGTTGGGATTTCTGTCCTCGCAGGTTTTACGCGACAGTGCACAAATCCGGGAAGATGAAGCCGCGAATTTTGCGATCCTCGATCTGGTTGAGGCCCTGCACTGGGTCCGGCAACATGCAAGCGCTTTCGGTGGAAATTCAGCCAATGTCACGATTTTCGGAGAAAGTGCGGGCGGGCACAATGTTGTCGGCCTGCTGGCCTCACCTTTGGCAAGCGACCTCTTCGACCGGGCGATCATTCAAAGCGGTTCATTGATGACGGTTACGGCTGACGATGCGGAAGGGCGTGGGGTCGAAGAAGACAATGCATCCGACCAGGTTTTGCCGCGTATCACCGGCGGACCGGTCACGGCGGACGCGCTGCGCTCGGCCGAACTTGCCGATATCTATGCCGCCTACGGCCCGACCGAGACCGGGTATTATGAACTCCCGCGCATGATCGAAGATGGCGTATCAATGCCTGCTGGCGGCATTCGGATGGCGCTTGAATCACCCGAAACATTCAATGCCGTACCGGTCATGACCGGAACCAACCGCGACGAGATGCGCTTGTTCAATGCGCTTGATCCCGAAATAAGCACCCGCACTATGGGACTGTTCTACCGGCCCCGGGACAAAGACTATTTTTCAACGCTGTCTGACTACCAAAGCGCGATGTGGACGATAGGCGCGGTCGATGACCCGGCGGCGTTGATGGTTGCGGGCGGGCATGATGATGTCTGGGCGTATCGCTTTGACTGGGATGAGGGCGGATCCAATTTGTTCATCGACACCCGCTTCATGCTGGGTGCCGCGCATGGCATGGAAATTCCTTTTGTGTTCAACCATTTTGATCTGTTCGGCGTGCTGGATTCGGTCCTCTTCAACGGTCGCAATGAAGACGGTCGAACACGTCTGGCCCATCAGATGGGACAGTATTGGACCGACTTTGCACGCCATGGTGATCCCGGCGGAGACTGGCAAAGCTGGGGAATGACCGGCCAACGCATGCGCTTTGATTCTGCACAGGGTGGCGGCCCGGAAATGATTGAAGGGCGCGGCAGTGTTGCCAATCTGGCGCAAGCACTGGCCAGTGATGCCCGGGTCGACGATGACGAACGCTGCCGCATTGCGCTGGCGATGCAGGACCGCTTTTTCGGTGACGGGGCCAGTATCCATAGCCGCCTGAACTGTCCGTCAGAGGACTAGAAACGCCTAGAACAGGCCGACAACTTCGCCTTCATCGCCCAGGCCAATACCTTCTGCGGCAGGTGTCCGGGGCAGGCCGGGCATGGTCATGATCTGTCCGCAGATCGCGACAATGAATCCAGCGCCCGCTGACAGGCGCACTTCACGCACGGCAACCGAATGATTTTCCGGCGCGCCAAGCCGCGTCGGGTCGGTTGAAAAACTGTATTGGGTTTTGGCCATACAGACGGGTAAATGCCCGAAGCCGTCGGCCTCCCATTGTTTGAGCTGATTGCGCACGTTCTGGTCCGCCATCACCTCATCGGCGCGATAGATGCGCTTGGCGACGGTTTCAATTTTTTCAAACAGCGGCAAATTATCCTTGTAGAGCGGCGCAAACTGCGCTGATCCGGAATCAATAATCTGGACCACGCGTTCTGCCAGTTCGATTGTCCCTTCAGATCCATCGGCCCAGTGGCGGCAGGTAATGGCCTCTGCGCCAAGCTCCTCGGCATAGGCTTTGACGGTTGCAACTTCGGCATCCGTGTCAGACGTAAAGTGATTGATCGCAACGATTGCCGGAACGCCGAACTGGCGCACATTCTTGATATGGCGCCCCAGATTGATGCAGCCTTTTTTCAGCGCATCGACATTTTCGGTTGTCAAATCGTCCTTCTTGACGCCGCCATTATATTTCAGCGCGCGAATGGTTGCGACAATGACCACGGCCTTGGGTTTCAGGCCTGCCTTGCGGCACTTGATGTCGAAGAATTTTTCAGCGCCGAGATCGGCACCGAACCCGGCTTCAGT
The DNA here is from genome assembly GCA_963976265.1 of uncultured Maricaulaceae bacterium. Lineage (GTDB taxonomy): Bacteria > Pseudomonadota > Alphaproteobacteria > Caulobacterales > Maricaulaceae > Hyphobacterium. The sequence continues at coordinate 7,802 of CAXBKM010000047.1, read as the reverse complement.
GACGACATAATCGGCCAGTTTCAGTGCGGTTTTGGTCGCCATTACCGAATTACAGCCATGGGCGATATTGGCGAACGGGCCGCCATGAATGAAGGCCGGATTGTTTTCCAGGGTCTGGACAAGATTGGGCTGGAGCGCGTCTTTCAACAATACCGTCATCGCGCCATCGGCCTTGATATCGCGGCATGTAACCGCTGATTTGTCACGGCGATAGGCGACGATGATATCGCCCAGACGCCGTTGCAAATCTTCCAGATCATTGGCCAGGCAAAGGATCGCCATGATTTCAGACGCCACGGTGATGTCGAAACCGGCTTCGGACGGAAAGCCATTGGCGACTCCGCCAAGCGATGTCACAACCGAGCGAAGCGCCCGGTCATTCATGTCCAGTACACGCCTCCAGACGACGCGGCGCTGATCGACGTCCAGCGCATTACCCCAGTAAATGTGGTTGTCGATCATCGCCGAAAGAAGGTTGTGCGCCGAAGTTATGGCGTGAAAGTCACCGGTAAAGTGCAGATTGATATCTTCCATCGGGACGACTTGCGCATGTCCGCCACCGGCCGCGCCACCCTTCATCCCAAAACAGGGTCCGAGCGAGGGTTCGCGGATACAGATCGCGGCGCGCTTGCCGATCTTGTTGAGCGCATCACCGAGGCCAACCGTCGTGGTGGTCTTGCCTTCACCGGCCGGCGTTGGATTGACGGCTGTGACCAGGATCAGACCGCCATCGGGTTTGTCGTCGAGTGACTTGATGAAAGGCGCGCTGACCTTGGCCTTGTTCGGGCCGTACTGCACCAGCGCATCGGCAGGAATATCAAGCTTTGCCGCGATATCGGCGATCGGTTTCATGGATGCGGCGCGTGCAATCTCGATGTCACTCTTCATGAATGTCGTCCTTGTCGTAAATATCAGTGGCGCAGGCGCGCAATGGCCGCGCGTACAGGTTCAGAAAACTGGTCGGGAGCGCTGTCCGCAATCGCAAAAAGCTGGGTACGCATACGCGGCTCCCAGAAACTTTTGATATGCGTGGCGACGCCTTCAATGGCTTCTTCAGCCTCATAGGGCTGGAAGAAATCAGCGATCTGGTTCGCCATGCGGATCAGTTCAGCGTCCTGCATTCTTATCCCGTTCGATTGAACATGATCACATCCTTGCCTGAACGGCAGGCGAGGGGAAGCCCCAACTCTTGCGACAAATCGAGCGCCAGACCGGTCGGGGCCGAAACCGTGGCGAGCAAGGAAGCCTGTGTCATCGCGGCCTTGCAAACGAGTTCAAAACTGCACCGGCTCGACATGATGATGAAACCGTCTTCAGGCAGGCGATTTGAGCGGGCGAGGGCCCCCACCAGCTTGTCTAGCGCATTATGGCGTCCGACATCTTCACGCAGCAGATCGACCTGCCCGTCGGGCGAGCACCATGCGGCAGCGTGGACGCTGCGCGTTTCGTTGTTGAGGACCTGGTTGGCGGCCAGTTGATCGAATGCGCGCAGGATCGAATCCTGGCTCACCGCACTATGTGGCGTTGGTGCCGGTGCGGGGCGGCGGATTGCTTCGGCCAGCGTTTCCACGCCGCACAGCCCGCACCCTGAACGACCGTCCAGCGTCCGACGACGGCGTGCACTTTCGTTCATCGCGGCAACGGGAATTTGAATATCAGCTGTCAAACCTTCGGGCCAGGTTTTGACCTCAACCCTGTCTATCCGACCCACATCAGTTATGGCCTGTTCTGTCAGGGCGATCCCAATGGCAAGATCTTCGATATTGTCTGGCGTTGCCATCATCACCGTCCAGGCGCGGCCATTAAAGCCAATCTCGACGGGTATCTCTTCGGCAATGCCCCAATCGGCGCCGTGCCCAACCGCGACGGTCCGGTGTGTGGCAGGACGATCCATCACGCTTATTCAGCTGGCTCGACAACGGCCTGCCGGTTTTCGCGTTCCATTTGCCAGTCCGACGGCATGTTGGCGAGTGTGACCTGAACCGCCGTCACCTTGTATTCCGGGCAGTTTGTCGCCCAGTCCGACAATTCGGTCGTGACCACATTGGCCCCGGATTCTGGATGGTGGAAGGTGGTGTAGACCACGCCTTGCGGCATTCGGTCAGACAGGACTGCGCGAATTGTCGTTGCACCAATTCGGCTGCCCAGCGAGACCAGATCACCTTCAGAAATGCCGCGAATATCGGCATCATGAGGGTGGATTTCCAGCACGTCTTCGCCATGCCAGATCGAATTTTTGGTCCGCCGCGTCTGCGCCCCGACATTATATTGCGACAGAATGCGGCCTGTCGTCAGGATCAGCGGATAGCGTCGATTGGTTTTCTCGTCAGTGGGGACATATTGGGTCAGCATGAATTGGCCCTTGCCGCGTACAAAACCATCGGCATGCATGATGGGCGTACCCACCGGGTTGGCGTCATTGCACGGCCACTGAATCGAGACACCGCTGTCGAGCTTGTCAAAGCTGACCCCCGCAAAAGTCGGGGTCAGGCTGGCGATCTCGTCCATGATGGCCGCTGCATTGCGATAACCCATCTCATAGCCCATGGCGCGCGCCAGACGGCAGGTCGTCTCCCACTCATCCATGCCCTGCATGGCGGGTTTGACGGGCCGTACGCGATTGATGCGCCGTTCCGCATTGGTGAACGTCCCGTCTTTTTCCAGGAAGGACGTACCGGGGAAAAAGACATGCGCGAAATCAGCGGTCTCGTTGAGGAATAAATCCTGCACGATGATGCAGTCCATATCGGCGAGCGCCGAGGCGACATGCTTGGTATTGGGGTCTGACTGGGCGATGTCCTCGCCCTGAACGTAAAGCCCCTTGAATGAGCCATCGAGGGCGGCGGCGAACATGTTGGGAATGCGCAAGCCCGGTTCCGGGTCGAGCGAGACCTTCCAGTGGTCCTCGAATGCGCTGCGTGCAACCGGGTCAGAGACATGGCGATAGCCCGGATATTCGTGTGGGAAAGAGCCCATATCGCAGGAGCCCTGGACATTGTTCTGACCGCGAAGCGGATTCACGCCGACGCCTTCGCGGCCGATATTTCCGGTCGCCATGGCGAGGTTGGCGAGCCCCATCACCATGGAAGAGCCTTGCGAATGCTCGGTTACGCCCAGCCCGTAATAAATCGCGCCATTGCCGGCATTGGCAAACAGCCGTGCGGCCCCGCGCAGATCGCTGGCGGATACACCGGTCACGTCTTCCAGCGCTTCAGGTGAATTTTCGTCTTCGGAAATGAAGTCCCGCCAGCGTTTGAATGATTTGTCTTCGCAGCGCTCCGCCACGAAGGCCTCATCGCAAAGTCCTTCGGTGATGACGACATGCGCCATGGCATTGATCACGGCGACATTGGTGCCCGGGCGCAGGGGCAGATGGTAAGCCGCCTCGATATGGGGTGAGCGCACCAGATCAATCCGGCGCGGATCTATCACGATGAGCTTGGCGCCCTCGCGCAAACGACGTTTCATGCGTGAGGCAAAAACCGGATGCGCGTCGGTCGGATTGGCCCCGACGACAATGATCACATCGGCCTTGGCCACCGATTTGAAATCCTGCGTCCCGGCCGACGTGCCGAACGTGTTTTTCAGCCCATAGCCGGTGGGCGAATGGCAGACCCGCGCGCAGGTATCAACATTATTGTTTTTAAAAGCCGCTCGGACCATTTTCTGGACGACATAAACCTCTTCATTGGTACAGCGCGAGGACGTGATCCCCCCGATTGCGCCGACACCATGCTCGGCCTGAATCGCCTTGAAGCGGGCGGCGGCATAGCCAATCGCCTCGTCCCAACTGACTTCGCGCCACGGATCGGAGGTTTTCTCCCGGATCATGGGTGAGACGATGCGGTCCGTATGCGTCGCATAACCCCAGGCAAAACGCCCTTTGACGCAAGAATGGCCTTCATTCGCGCCGCCATCCTTGTGCGGTGTCATGCGCACAACGTCATCGCCCTGTAGCTCGGCTTTAAATGAGCACCCCACACCGCAATAGGCGCAGGTCGTCAGGACTTCGCGATTGGGCTGGCCGTGTTCAACGATCGTCTTTTCGGTCAGTGTCGCGGTCGGGCAGGCCTGAACACAGGCCCCGCAGGACACGCATTCTGAGGACAGGAAGTCCTCGTCCATCCCGGCGGAGACTTTTGAGTCAAAGCCGCGCGCCTGGATGGTCAGCGCATGTGTGCCCTGAATTTCCTCGCAAGCCCGAACACAGCGCGAGCAGACGATGCATTTGGCCGGATCAAAATCGAAATAGGGGTTGGAGATGTCTTTTTCCGCGTCGAGATGGCCCTCACCCTCATAGCCATAGCGCACCTCGCGCAAGCCGACTTCGCCAGCCCGGTCCTGTAATTCACAATCGCCATTGGTCGCGCAGGTCAGGCAATCGAGCGGATGATCAGAGATATAAAGCTCCATCACGCCGCGCCGAATACGCTCCAGCCTCGGCGTTTGGGTGGCAATGCTCATCCCGGCTTCAACCGGTGTCGTACAGGAGGCGGGCGTGCCTTTGCGCCCGTCGATTTCAACGAGGCAGAGACGGCAGGATCCGAAAGCATCAAGGCTGTCGGTTGCGCAGAGTTTGGGGATGTCGGTTCCGGCCAGCGCCGCCGCGCGCATTACCGAAACGCCCTGCGGCACATCGATATGGCGACCGTCAATCTCAACCGAAACCGTTTTGTCGGTTTCAACCGAAGGCGTGCCCAGATCATGATCCTTTTTGATGCTCATGCGATCAATCCTATCATGGTTTGGCTGCATTTTCAGCGACACCGGGCATTCCGCCGAAATCTTCCGGGAAGTGCTCAATCGCGCTGCGAACCGGCATGTGGGTGAGACCGCCCATGGCGCATAGCGAGCCATCGACCATCACTTCACACAAATCATCGAGCAGTTTCAGATTGGCCTCAACATTCTCGCCGCCCCGGATTTTCGTCAGCGTCTCCGCGCCGCGTACCGCGCCGACCCGGCAAGGCGTGCATTTGCCACAGGATTCTTCGGCGCAGAATTCCATCGCAAATTCGGCCTGCGCTGCCATGTCGACCGTATCGTTGAAAACGACGATCCCGCCATGGCCCAACATGGCCCCACTGGCGGCCAGGGCCTCATAATCCATATCCACATCCAGACCCGAAGCCGGGATATAGGCGCCCAAAGGTCCACCGACCTGAACGGCACGCACCGGTCGCCCGGACCGCGTGCCGCCGCCAAAGTCCTCGATCAAATCCCGCAAGCTGATTCCAAAAGCGGTCTCGACCAGTCCGCCTTGCTTGATATCGCCGGCGAGCTGAAAAGCCTGTGTTCCACGCGACCGTCCGGTTCCAAGAGCCTGATAGGCGTCGGCGCCATCGGCCAATATGTCCGGCACGGCAGCAAGCGAGAGCACATTATTGACGACGGTGGGTTTGCCGAACAGCCCGGCCAGTGCCGGAATGGGCGGTTTGGCGCGAACCATGCCGCGCTTGCCTTCCAGACTGTCGAGCATGGCCGATTCTTCGCCGCAAATATAACTGCCTGCGCCGCGCCGAACGGTCAGCGAAAAGTCACGGCCCGATCCACAAATATCCTCGCCCAGCAAGCCTTCGGCCTGCATGGCCGCGATGGCCTGATTGAAGGTCGCAATGGCTTGCGGATATTCAGAACGGATATAGATAAAGCCTTGCGTCGCGCCGGTCGCCATGCCGGCAATAATCATGCCTTCGATCAGCAAGAATGGATCGCTTTCCATGATCATGCGGTCGGCATAGGTGCCGCTATCGCCTTCATCGGCATTGCAGCAGACATATTTTTGGGTCGCATCCGCGCCCAATACCGTTTTCCACTTGATGCCGGTCGGGAAGCCTGCGCCGCCACGTCCGCGCAAACCCGATTGTGTCACGGCGTCGACGATTTCCGCGGGCGACATGTGCGCCGCCTTGCGCAATCCGGCGAGCCCGCCCGTGGATTCGTACTGCGTCAGATTGCAGGGCTCGATGACCCCACAGCGCTTGAATGTGACGCGGGTCTGGTTTTTCAAGAATGGAATATCCGCCACCGGCCCCAGACATTTTGGATGATCGCCGCCGGTGAGAAACCCGGAATCGAACAGGTCACTGACATCATCGACGCCGAGCGGACCATAGCCGACGCGTTCTCCGGCAATTTCAACCTCGATGAGTGGCTCAAGCCAATAGGCTCCGCGCGACCCGGTTCGTAGCATCCGGACCGATGCGTGACGGCGGGCGGCTTCGGTTCGGATGGCGTCGGCGATGTCGTCGGCTCCGACCGAGCGTGCGGCGCTATCGGATGGAATGTAGATCGTGATTTCACTCATCGGGTGCACCCCGCACACAATTGAGGATTTTTTGCTCATCTGCGCGTCCGATCAATCTGTCATCGACCATGGCGGCGGGTGACAGCGCACAATCGCCCAGACAGAAGGCCGCTTCGAGCGACACGGAGCCGTCGGCACGCGTTTCACCGGTTTTGATGTTCAGCGCGGTTTCGATGGCGCTTGCCAGGGCTTCTCCGCCTGCCGCCTGACAGGCTTCGGCGCGGCAAAGCCTGACCACACAGCGTCCTTTGGCTGTGTCGGTAAAGTCGGTGTAGAAGCTGCGCACGCCATGAACTTCCGCGCGGGAGCGATTGATCGCCTGGGCCAATATTTGAACTGCCGCATCATCAACACAGCCGAATTCACCCTGTATATCGTGCATCATTTCGATCAGCGCATCAGGGCGATTTTGATAATTCGCACTGATGGCACGAACGGCCTCGTCTCTATCATGCGTGGTCAAGCACATCCTCCCCGATGGCATTCCAGATAGCGTCAAAGACCTTAACCCGGAATCAAAATCAAAGCACAGGCGACACTGGCCAAAAAATTCGCAATACTGCGAAAACCAACAACCTGTCTGTAAGGAAATCTCATGCGCGAAGCCGTCATCGTCTCCACCGCCCGCACGCCGATTGGCCGCGCCTATCGCGGCGCTTTTAACAACACCCAGGCACAGGAGCTGGGCGGGCATGCGATTGCCAATGCCGTCAAGCGCTCAGGCATCGACGCGGCCGAGATTGACGATGTGGTCATGGGCGCGGCCATGCAGCAGGGCTCGACCTTTCAGAACACGGCGCGCCAATGCCTGATCCGGGGCGGCTTGCCGACCAGCGTATCGGGCATGACGGTCGACCGTCAGTGCGCGTCGGGCATGATGGCGATTGCGACCGCGGCCAAGCAGATTATCACCGATGGCATGACCATCACCGTTGGCGGTGGGCTGGAATCCATTTCGCTGGTCCAGAATGAGCACATGAATATCCACCGCGCCTTTGATCCCTGGATCAATGAGCATGTCCCGGCGCTCTACATGTCGATGCTGGAAACCGCCGAGATCGTGGCAGAGCGTTATGGCATTTCCCGCGAGGCGCAGGACGAATACGCACTGCAATCCCAACAGCGCACGGCCGCCGGTCAGGCCGATGGAAAGTTTGATGACGAGATTGTTCCGCTCGCCTCAAAAATGGGTGTGATGAACAAGGAAACAAAAGAAATTTCCATCGTGGATACCAAGCTGGAAAAAGACGAGGGCAATCGCGCGGATACCACGCTGGAAGGCCTGCAGGGGCTGCGTACGGTTCACGCCAATGGACAGAAAGTTGCCGAAGGCAAATTCATCACCGCCGGGAACGCTTCGCAATTGTCCGATGGTGCCTCCGCTTCGGTTCTGATGGAAGCCCGCGAAGCCGAGCGTCGCGGCCTGAAACCGCTGGGGGCCTATCGCGGTATCGCGGTCGCGGGCCTCGACCCGGATGAAATGGGTATTGGGCCC
>CAXBKM010000046.1:0-10331 GCA_963976265.1 uncultured Maricaulaceae bacterium | reverse complement strand
ATATCGGAACGCATGATTGAAATCGCGCGCGAGAAGGCACAGGCAGCGGGTATCGAAAATGTCGACTTTGACGTGTTTGATTTTGACCGTCTCGATGTACCCGATGGGGCATTCGACATGGTTTTGGGGATGAGCATTCTGCACTTGCTCGACGACCCCCAGGCGGCGATTGCCAAAGCCCATCGCCTGCTCAAACCCGGTGGCTATTTCATTACCAGCACGGCCTGTCTGGGCGATACGATGGGCTGGTTCGGGCTTGTTGGCCCGATCGGGCATTTTTTCGGACTGATCCCGAAGGTTAGAATTTTCAAGGCATCAGAACTGGTCGACAGCATTCAGGCGGCGGGGTTCGAGATCGAGACCCAGTGGCAAAAGGAGAAATCCGTCGCGCGGTTTGTAATCGCGCGGAAGGTTTAACTCCTCACCAGAACATAGGTCCCGGGAGCGTCGCAGATGGGTTTGAGCTTGCCATCGCCGGGCGCACGCGCGGGGACATCCTCGCCGGAGCGCTCGTAAAGCCAGTCGCGCCAGTCATTCCACCAGGAACCGGGGCGTTCGTCTGCGCCTTCCAGCCATGCCTCCACCGTTTCGGGCAGGTCGTGATTGACCCAGTGCTGGTATTTGTTGGCCTGCGGGTGGTTGACCACGCCCGCGATATGGCCTGACCCGGCCAGCATGTAGCGCACCGGACCGCCAAATTTCTGCGCCCCGCGATAAATTGAGTTATAGGGCGCGATATGATCTTCGCGGCTCGCCTGAAAGAAGACCGGCACCTTGATATTGCCCAGCTCCAGCTTGTGGCCGTCAATCTCGACCTCGCCTTTTGACAGGCGGTTTTTGCGATACATGTTTTCCAGATACCAGAGGTGCAGCGTTTTGGGCATGCGGGTCTGATCGGCATTCCAGAACAACAGGTCGAACGCCTGAGGCTGGCGACCGAGCAAATAGTTCGAGACGACGAACGACCACACGAGATCATTCGATCGCAGCATGTTGAATGTGTCTGACATTGTACGCCCGTCGAGCACGCCGCCTTGCGCATCCATGACCCGCTCGATCTCCGCCATCCAGGCGTCATCGACAAACAGCAGCAGATCGCCCGCAAGTTCGAAATCTGTCTGGGCCGCAAAGAAGGTTGCCGATGCGATGCGGCTGTCTTCGCCCTTGGCGGCGAGCAGGGCGAGGGCCGAGGCGAGCATGGTGCCCCCAATACAATAGCCCACCGCATTCACGCTGGTTTCACCGGTGGCGTCTTCGACGGCATCCAGCGCCGCAAACAGACCGGTCTGGATATAATCACCGAAGGTTTTGTCCTTCAGGCTTTTGTCGGGATTGATCCAGGAAATCAGGAAGACGGTAAAGCCCTGCTGGGTCAGCCAGCGGACCATCGAATTCTTCTGACGCATGTCGAGAATATAATATTTGTTGATCCAGGGTGGTGCGATCAGCAGCGGGCGTTTTTTTGCCGTTTCGGTCGTTGGCTCATACTGGATGAGCTCAATCAATTCATTGCGAAAGACCACCTTGCCCGGCGTCGCGGCGAGATCTTCGCCAACCTTAAACCCTTCCAGATCTGTTTGCGCCAGTTCCAGTCGTCCATGGCCGCGTTCCAGATCGCGGGTGAGATTAGCCAGACCTTTGGCGAGGTTTTCGCCCTTGGTTTCAACAGTTTCGCGCAGGACATCGGGATTGGTCAGGGCAAAATTCGTCGGTGCCATCGCATCAACGATCTGCTTGGTCAGAAACTCGACCTTGCGCTTGGCGACCGGGTCCACGCCCTCGACGTTTTTGACCAGACCCATCATGAAATTCTGATTGAGCAGGTAGGATTGCTTGATGGCGTGGAAAAGCGGATTGCTGGACCATTCCTCGCTGCGCCAGCGCTTGTCGCCGGGATCGGGCTCAACGGCATCTTCGACCGTTCCTGCCATCACCTGCTGTGTGGTCTTCGCCCAGAGATCGAGATAGCCACGCATCAATCCGGCCTGCGCATCCACCAGTTTTTCCGGATGGGTCAGTATTTCGCCCCAGACCTCTCCAAATTCCGGCGCATTATTGGCTTGTTCGGTTTGCGGCATCATCGGGTCGCCGGCCAGCGCCTGGCGCATCGCATCAGAAATCAGTTTCTGGGAATTGAGCGAGGCCTGCATCAAATTGCGCGATATATGATCAAGCGTTTCCAGACCGGGCGGCGTCAGTGTTTGCCAGTCCGCGCCGGGCGTCGCGGCTTTGTCACTTTTCTTTGCTGCGTCGGCCTTTGGCGATTGCGCAGGCTGTTCGGCTTTGGCCTGGCTTTCCTCAGCGCGCTTGGCCTGAGCCGCTTTGACGGCCTGATCCTTCACGGACGCCTTTTTGGTTGTTTTTGCCGCCGGTTTTTTGGCCTTGGTTTTGGCCGTAGTTTTTCGGGCAGCCGGGCGTTTGCGTTTGGGTGTCTCGGTCATCGGTTTTGGCTCTCCGGGCATCGCATGGCATCAGATGGGTGACAGCGCGTCATGAGAGCGTATACATAGCGCCGCGCACGTCCAGCGCTGGAGGTCGATTCATGGATCAAAAATTCGCAATCCTGTTGCCCCTTTTTGCAGCCGCGTGCGCGATGCCTGATTTGACCGGCGGTCCGGCCGATGATCCGGCCTGGTTCGATAGTCGGATCGAGGGTGAAGGCCGCGCGACGCAGGCACCTGAAATTATTCCATCGACGACAATTACGCCGGACGAGAGCGCCGAGCGCAGCGCCGCCATGCAATCAACACTTGAAGCGGGCGATGCAATCCGGACCAATGATCGTGCCAGTGTTGACGATACCGACGACGCCGACGAATTCGCGGATGCCGCGCGAGAGCGGGCAAACCCGCCGCCGCGTCCTGATTGATTTGAAATACTGACCTTTTTCGGAGCCTGTAGTGATGAGTGACGCCCGTAATATCCAACGCCTAGTTTTCGATGCCGCCCGCGCCGCTGAAAATGCTGCGATCGCCGCTGCGGTCTGGGTGGGTCGCGGCCAAAAGGAAGCTGCCGATCAGGCCGCTGTCGACGCGCTGAGGACCGGTTTGAACGCGATGGATATGCGCGGCCGAATCGTCATCGGTGAAGGCGAGCGCGATGAAGCACCGATGCTCTATATCGGTGAAGAGGTCGGGAATGGTGAAGGCCCCGAAATTGATATTGCACTTGATCCGCTGGAAGGTACATCGCTGACCGCCAATGGCCAGGCCAATGCACTGGCGGTTCTGTCGATCAGCCCGCGCGGCGGACTCTTGCATGCGCCGGACACTTATATGGACAAGATCGCCTGTGGCCCCGGCCTGCCAGCGGGCACGATTGATCTCGACAAATCGGTCACTGACAATGTCAAAGCCATTGCCGCTGCGCGTAAAATAGCACCGGGCGATGTGACAGTCTGTGTCCTTGAACGCGAACGCCACCAATACATCATGGACGAGCTGCGCGCGCTCAATGCTCGCGTCATTCTTATTCCAGATGGTGATGTCGCCGGTGTCATCGCGACGACAGAGCGTTCCAGCGGTGTCGACATGTATGTCGGGCAGGGCGGTGCACCCGAAGGTGTGCTGGCTGCTTCTGCACTGCGCTGTGTTGGTGGGCAGATGCAGGCGCGCCTCTTTTTCCGCAATGACGATGAGCGCGCACGCGCTGCCAAGACCGGGATTTCCGACCTGGATCGCAAATATGATTTGTCCGAGCTCGCGTCCAAGGATTGTGCCTTTATCGCGACCGGTGTCACCGATGGCACGATGGTCCATGGCGTCCGCAAGGCGGGCGGCATGGTCATTACCAATACCGTGATCATGCAATCGGCTGATCAGTCCGTGCGCCATCTGCGATCCAAACGACCTGACGCCGGATGAGTGAGGCCGTCGATACGGGCAAGGCCGCGCCATTTTTGGGCGTCTCACAATCAGTGTCCGGAAAAGCATGGCTTCAACGACCGGCTGACGAGTCCAGCGTCGCTGAAATGGCGCGGATCGCCGGAATTCCCGAGCTTTTGGCGCAGGTGCTCATTGCGCGCGGGATTGGTGTTGACGATGCACAGCGCCATCTTGACCCCAAATTGCGCGATTACTTCCCCGACCCGTCCAGCTTTGCCGATATGAACAAGGCCGCTGCCGCGATCTGGGACGCGGTTCAAGCCGGCAAATCGCTCGCTGTTTTTGCCGACTATGATGTCGATGGCGGAACATCAGCGGCGCAATTGATCCGGTACTTTCGTGGCCTTGGCCATAAACTTGATCTCTATGTCCCGGACCGTGTGGCTGAAGGCTATGGTCCATCTAAGGAAGCCTTCGAGGCGCTCAGGAAACGCGGTGCCGAATTCGTTATAACGGTTGATTGCGGGGCCACAGCCGGGGACGCCCTCGAGGCTGCCAGAGCGCTCGCGCTTGATGTCGTCGTTGTTGACCATCATCAGATGGGCGCGGATTTGCCGCCCGCGCTCGCCGTCATCAATCCCAACCGCCCCGATGACATGTCGGGCTGCGGGCATATGGCAGCCGCGGGTGTCACCTTTATTCTATTGGCCGCGTTGAACCGTGAGGGGCGACGTCGCGGCGTGTTCAACGAGAGCCAGGAACCCGATCTGTTTGATTTCATCGATCTGGCAGCGCTTGGAACAGTTTGCGACGTTGTATCCCTGACAGGCGTCAATCGCGCCATTGTGGCGCAAGGGCTCAAGGCAATGGGCGGATGGCGCAATATCGGCCTGAAAGCTCTGGCCGATGTGTCCGGCGTGACGTCGGCGCCTGGCACCTATCATGCCGGCTTCCTCATAGGGCCGCGGATCAATGCCGGTGGCCGTGTGGGCCGCGCTGATCTGGGCGCGCGCCTTCTATCCACCAACGATGCGAATGAGGCGGCTCAAATCGCGCATGAACTCGATGTGCTGAACAAGGAACGCCGTGAGATTGAAGCTGACGTGCTCGATGCAGCGATCGCTCAGATTGAATCGAGCGGTTCGGACAATATGCCGATCCTGGTTGCGTCGGGGCCTGACTGGCATCCCGGCGTCATTGGCGTGGCCGCGGGCCGCATCAAGGAGCGCTATGGTCGCCCGTCCATTGTCATCGGTGTGGCCGACGGGATTGGCAAAGGCTCTGGTCGATCCGTGCCCGGTGTGGATCTGGGCTCAGCTATCAGCGCCGCCAGAGACGATGGATTGCTCACCGCAGGCGGCGGGCATGCCATGGCAGCGGGCCTGACAGTCGACGAAAACAAGATTGATGCGCTGACAAACTATCTCGCGGATCGGCTCGCGCCGGAATTTGCCAGTGCCGGCGATGCTATGGCCTTGAAACTGGATGGGTTGTTGTCACCGGCATCGGCCAATGAGGCATTCCTCATCCAGCTTCAAGCCGCCGGACCCTTCGGGCAGGGCAATGGCGAGCCACGCTTTGCCATGCCCAATGTGCGCGTTGTCTATGCAGAGCGGGTGGGCGGGGTGCATGTTCGTTTCAGTCTGGCAGGTGAAACGGGCGACCGGATATCCGGAATTTCGTTCCGGGCCGGTGATGGTCCGCTGGGCGAGGCCTTGCTGTCAGGCGAGCAAAATGTCTGGCATGCGGCGGGACGTTTGAAGCTGGATGAATGGCGCGGGCGGCGGCGCGTGGATTTCCATCTGGAAGACCTTGCGGCGGCGAACTGAAAAACCTGTTCGCAGGGTTCTTGCGCCAAACGCAAACGCAATATATACGTCCGCACCTCGTTGATGTGGGCCCTTCGTCTATCGGTTAGGACGCCAGGTTTTCAACCTGGAAAGAGGGGTTCGATTCCCCTAGGGCCTACCAACGAGATTTCCCTGACCCGTTGATTTTTTTATTGGGCAGAACGTTTGTTCTGTCGCTCTTCTTTCGATCACCTCAAAAAACTTCGCCACATTCGTGAATTTATGTTAAGAATTCCCCTGTGGGTTGTTTAGTGAGGAATAGTTTATGGCGGGGGAAACGGACGATTCAGCAATCGCTGAAGGACCAATTCGTGTCGAAGGCACGATAAAATGGTTTGATCCTGCAAGAGGTTACGGGTTTCTGGAAGCCGATGACGGGCTCGGTGATGTCCTGGTGCATGCCAGTTGTCTGAGACCTGCCGGGCATAGTTACGCCCCAGAGGGTGCGCGCATGATTTGCCTGACCATGGCGGGCGAACGCGGGCGGCAAGCCGTTGAAATTCTGCAAATGTCAGGCGGGATCGAAGCGCCGCCGCGCCCGCGTCGTTTTCATCCGGAGTCGGAACCTGCCCAGGATATGCGTGATGCTGTGGTTAAATGGTTCGATGCGGGTAAGGGCTACGGATTTCTGAATTGTGATGGAATCGATGGTGATGTCTTTGTTCACGCCGTGACAATTCACCGGGCCGGGCTTGATGAGCTAAAGCCCGGCGAAGCCGTTCAGGCACGATGTTCTGATGGACCGCGTGGTCTTTTGGCCTCCGAAGTGCGTCCGGGTGCATCCGCGCACTGATTTCACCGCTTTGTGAGATTGCGAAAATCGGGCGACGCGGCTAGCGTGCGCGTCATGATACGTGCTCTTCTGATACCGCTCGCCCTGCTGCTTTCTGCGCCTGTGGCGGCTCAATTGCCCGAGGCGCCGATAGGCGATCCGGCGAACCCCAACACTGTCATCGATTTCGGGGCGCCCGAAGATTTGGTGGTTGAGACCGAGGAGGGTGAATACCCCTTGTCGGTATTGATGGCGGATGAGGATGATGAGCGGTCACGCGGGTTGATGTTCCGCAGTGAATTGTCTGATTCGGAAGGCATGCTGTTTGATTATGGCCAGCCGCAGCCGATTTCGATGTGGATGCGCAATACCGAAATCCCGCTGGACATTATTTATATCAACAGCGACGGCGAAATCGTCAAAATCATCGCCAATGCCCAGCCCATGTCCCTGCGTTCACTGCCATCGGAATTTCAGGTGCAGGCCGCTCTGGAAGTCCGTGGTGGCCTGTCGCTCGAGCAGGGCATTCGTCCCGGCAGCATTGTCCGGCATCGTATTTTTGACAATGTCCAGCCCGATGAATCTCGGCCTGAGACGGTTGAAGACACACCTTCTGAGGACACAATCGCTGAAGAATCTCAAGACAACTGATAACGACCGCTTGCGCCTTGGGTGCAGTCTCACTAAACACGGGTCCGTCTGGCGGGGCGTAGCGCAGCCTGGTAGCGCATCTGCTTTGGGAGCAGAGGGTCGCAAGTTCGAATCTTGCCGCCCCGACCATGATGACAGGGCATGATTGAGGGGTGTTTTTGATGTTCGCAAAGATCTACAGACCCTCGCGCAACGTGATGCAGTCGGGCCGGGCCAAGACCCGTATCTGGCTGCTCGACTTTGATGCGCGCACGGCCAAACGCCCCGATCCGTTGATGGGGTGGACCTCCACCGACGACACCAACGGGCAGGTTCGGCTCAAATTCGACACCAAGGAAGAGGCCATCGCTTATGCCCGCAAACACGGCATAGCCTTTCAGGTCACTGAAAAGCCGGAGCCGGCGCGTCGCCAAAAGTCCTACGCGGAAAACTTCTCGCCGGACCGCAAGATTCCCTGGTCGCACTGATTTCGTCAGGCGCAAGACTCGTTCGGCCTCGCCGGTTTCCGTCCCCGAAAAAATGCTGACGTGCTTTGCGCCAGGGCCATGTGCGTCCTAAAGCAGTCCCAACGCTTCCGTAGCTCAACTGGATAGAGCGCCCGCCTTCTAAGCGGATGGTTGCAGGTTCAAGTCCTGCCGGGAGCGCCATTTATGGAGCAGTTGCTTCAAGCGCCTCCAAAATGTCCGCGATCAGATCGTCGGCGTCTTCAAGGCCCACAGCCAATCGTATCAACGCGCCATCATGGCGTTCGGTGACCGAGCGTTTGAGCTGCGGATCACAGTGAATGGCAAGGCTTTCAAACCCGCCCCATGAAAAACCAAGCCCGAATATATCCAACGCATCCAGGAAGGCTTCGGAGCGCTTTCGATCATAGCCGGGCAGGGTGAAGGCGAAAACGCCGCACGAACCAGAGAAATCGCGTTTGAAGATCGCATGATCAGGATGGCTGGGCAGGGCGGGATGGATCACACGTCCGACTTCGGATCGGTTTTCCAGCCAGTTGGCGATCGCGAGCCCTGATTGGCCGCTGCGCTCCAGACGCAGACCCAGGGTTCGTAAACCCCGCAAGGCCAGCCAGCAATCATCCGGCGATGCATGCCAGCCATATACGGTCTCGGCCCATTTGATTTTTTCGGCTGTCTCGCCGCGCCCCATGGCCGCACCCAGCAGAATATCTGAGTGACCGCCGACATATTTGGTCAGGGCTTGCGAGGCGATATTGGCGCCGAGATCCAGAGGCTTCATCAGCCAGCTTGCTGTCCAAGTGTCATCAACCAGAACGCTGGCGCCAACTGCGTGGGCGGCTTTGGAAATGGCAGGAATGTCCTGCAGCTCGAAAGTGAGGGAGCCGGGTGATTCCAGTATGACGGCCTGCACACGGTTATCCATGAGTGTCTGAATATCGGCGCCCATGCGCGGATCGAAATAGTCGATCGTGACGCCATAACGCGTCAGGCCTTCATTCAGAAAACGGCGTGTCGGGCCATAAATACAATCGGCCGCCAATACCCGTCCACCGCTCTCAACGAGCGCCAGAAGTGGCATAACAATGCTGGAAAGGCCGGACGGCGTGATCGCGCAATAATCCGCACCAGAGAGCTCACACAAGGCGTCGCGCAATGCGTTCTGTGTGGTCAGGCCAAAACGGCCATAGTGGGATTTGCCGACCGGTGGATTATAGAGTTCAGCCGCGTTGGTACTCAAAACCGTGGATCCGCGTGCAATCGGTGGATTGACGATCTGGTCGTTCGTCTTCACACGCCCGATGCGGGTCAATTTTGTATCGCGCTTCATTTATGCCGCGCTCCTCTATAACGTGGGGCTCCACTTAGTAGCCTTTAAGGTTCTCAACGCCGTGACGCCAGTGTCCTTGCTTTTTCGTGGCCGCCTTCGCAGGGCCGTTTCGTTTGTCGTCGGTGCGATTGCCGGCATTTCTGTTGATGCCAGCGAGGTCGCGCAATCAGGCGAGACAATGCGCAGTATCGAGTCGCGCGGATATATGCGGTGCGGCGTTGATGTTGGCCTGACGGGCTTTGCAGAGCGCGACGAGGACGGTGTCTGGCACGGCTTTGATGTCGATTTGTGCCGATCTTATGCGGTGGCCCTGTTGGGTAATCGCGATGCGGTCCGCTTTGTTCCCCTGACAACAAGCGAGCGCTTCGAGGCGCTGGCCAATGACGATATTGACATTCTGATCCGCAATACCAGTTGGACGTTTGCCCGCGATGTCGGGCAGGGCTTCGATTTTGTCGGCATCGCCTATTATGACGGGCAGGGCTTCATGGTCCCGTCCGATCTGGGGATTTCCAGCGTCCGTGACATGGATGGCGCGCGGGTCTGTGTTCAGGCGGCGACAACCAGCGCCTTGAATCTCACCGACTATATCGCGACGAATAGTCTTAACCTTGAAATCGTGGCCTTTGATACGGCATTGGCCGGATTGGAAGGCTATGCGCAAGGTGCGTGTGATGTTTACACCAATGATTTGTCATCACTGGCGGGCTTGCGGGTCAGCCTCGACAATCCATCAGATCACGTCCTGTTGCCCGATGTGATTTCCAAGGAGCCGCTCGGCCCTGTGATTCGTGAGCATGACACGGCATTTGGCGATGCGGCGCGCTGGATTCTCTATGCATTGATTGCCGCCGAAGAATTGGGCCTCAATTCGCAAAATGTGAATGAACGCGCTGCGAACAGCCCCAATCCGGAGATACAACGCTTGTTGGGCGTTCGCGATGATTTCGGCGAGCGTTTGGGCCTGGAACCCGACTACGCCCTCGCAATGATTGAAAGCATGGGGAATTATTCAGAGATTTTTGATCGAAATCTCGGTTCCGGGTCGCGACTGGAATTACAGCGTGGTCTGAACGCGCAGTGGACTGAAGGCGGCCTGCTATACGCCCCGCCTTTCCGCTAGCCCTGATCCAGCCAGGACGGAATTGGCAAGCCTTTTTCTCGCAGGAAAACCGGATTGTAGAGCTTTGACTGATAGCGGCTGCCGTGATCGCACAGCAGGGTCACAATTGTGTGGCCGGGACCCAAATCCCTGGCCATCCGCATCGCGCCGGCAATATTGACGCCCGCTGATCCGCCCAGGCACAGGCCTTCCTCCACCACCAGATCAAAAAGCAGGGGCAGGGCCTCTTCATCGGAAATCCTGTAGGCCTTATCAACCTCCACATCGACGAGATTGCCAGTTACCCGGCTCTGGCCGATGCCTTCGGTAATTGAGGA
>CAXBKM010000045.1:0-10541 GCA_963976265.1 uncultured Maricaulaceae bacterium | reverse complement strand
GATATGATAACTGACACAGGCGGGTGTGTGCCCGGGTGTGTGAATGACATCAATGCGCATCCCGGCGATGTCGAATGTCTCACCATCTTCGAACAAATGATCGAATTCGGCACCGGTTCCAGACACATCATCGGCGCCAAAAACCGGGCGAAATATGGTCTGGACCTGATCAATGTGCTGGCCGATTCCAACCGGCGCCCCGGTTCGTGCCTTGATCACCGGCGCCCCCGACAAATGGTCGGCATGGGCATGGGTTTCCAGCACCATGGCAATGCTGAGCCCCTTGTCGTTGGCCGCGTCCAGTACACGGTCAACAGACTTCGTCGAAAGCGCGCCGGAACGGTGATCATAATCCAAAACCGGGTCGATCACGATGGCATCGCTGCGCCCCGGGGCGTGGACCAGATAGGTCACCGTATGTGTGACGTCATCGAAGAAAGCATCAATGGCGGGGTTGGCATCAGACGATTTGGTCATTGTCATGTCGGGCTCCTCTGTGGGGATAAATGCAAATTGGCTCTTGACCTATCATTTAGTGATTACTAATTTAGAGTCAACTAAATGATTAATGACGAAATGACGCATCCCATGGCGCAACACGCTGCAACCGATCTCGACAAGCTTCAGGCTCAGGCCGGTGAAGCCGCGCGCTTTTTGGCCATGATCGGCAACGAGAAACGCCTGCTGATCCTGTGCCAACTGGCCTCTGGGGAAACGCCGGTCGCGGACCTGGCTTCCATAACCGGCCTGTCGCAATCGGCCCTGTCCCAGCATCTGGGACGCTTGCGTGCCGATCGCCTGATCGCGGCGCGCAAGGACGGGCTGCACGTCTTCTATCGCCTCATCGACGCCCGTGCCGAAAAACTGCTTGGCACATTGAAAGACATTTTCTGCCCATAACGAACAGACCTGTGGAGATACCCATGACCAAAATTCAAACCATCACGCCTCAACGCGCCGCAGACATGATCAAGGATGGCGGCGTTCTGATCGACATTCGCAATTCAGACGAACACGCGCGGGAACGTATTTCCGGCGCAACCCACAGCCCGCTTGGCGCGGACGCTGCCGCCGTGCCTGCCAATGCGCGCTACGCCATCTTCCATTGCCGCTCTGGCATGCGCACAGCGGCCAATGCGGCCACGCTCTCCCAAAGCGCACCATGCGAAGCCTTTATTCTTGAAGGCGGTCTGGATGCCTGGAAACGGGCGGGCCTGCCTGTCGAACAGGACAAGACCCAACCTCTCGAATTGATGCGGCAGGTCCAGATCACGGCCGGATTACTGGTGCTCACGGGCGCCATTCTCGGCTTCTCGGTACACCCTGGCTTCTATGGCCTCTCCGCCTTTGTTGGCGCAGGCCTGACCTTTGCCGGTGTCAGCGGATGGTGCGGCATGGCCCATTTGCTGCGCATCATGCCCTGGAATCGGGCGCTGGCCGCCTAGAAAGGCACAATCATGGACCCGATCATCACTCAAAACCTGCTGTCGGTCGCGTCAGGCGGACTGGTTGGTTTTACGCTCGGACTGGTCGGCGGTGGCGGATCCATTCTGGCCGTGCCCCTGCTGGTCTATGTCGTGCGGATCGGTTCGCCCCATCTGGCCATCGGCACCAGCGCCATAGCGGTGGCGGCCAGCGCCTTTTTGAATTTGATCAATCATGCGCGCTCCGGCCATGTCATTTGGGGCTGCGCCGCCGTATTCGCGGTCGCCGGGATATTCGGGGCTGCCGGCGGGGCCGCCTTGGGCAAGATCGTCGATGGTCAGGCCCTGCTGGGCCTGTTCGGCCTTTTGATGATTGGTGTCGGCCTGTCCATGCTCAGGAAACGCACAGGCGGCACCGAGACCGTCACACTCACCCGCGCCAATGCGCCAAAACTCGCGGCTTCCGGGCTTGCCGTCGGCGCGCTCTCCGGCTTTTTTGGAATCGGCGGCGGGTTTCTGGTTGTCCCGGGCCTGATTGCCGCAACCGGTATGGGATTGATCAACGCGATCGGTTCGTCCTTGCTGTCGATCACGGCCTTCGGCTCAACGACGGCGACCAGCTATGCCCTCTCCGGCCTCATCGACTGGCGCATCGCCGGCTTCTTCATTCTGGGCGGTGCCTTTGGCGGGCTTCTGGGCACGTGGGCGGCGCGCTATCTCGCCGACAAACGCCAGTTGTTAAACCTGATCTTTGCCAGCCTGGTTATCACGGTCGGCGTCTGGGTCGCCCTCGACGCAGCGATGACGGTTTTCGCCCCGGCGTGACAGTCGCGGCCTGCTTGCCCTAAAATACGAGCTGACACGGCTCTCACGCTCGGGAAATGCGCATGACAGATGACCCAACACTCGCCATGCGCCAGCGGGCGAGCGAGTATCCCCATGTCGATGAAGGCACGGCCTGTACACAAGCCTCCTTCAAGGCAAAGAAGAAGGCCTTTCTCTTTGTCGGCAAACAGGGCGGGCGATACAAGGCGATGTTCAAGCTCAAGGGCTCATTTGGTGAGGCGCAAAAACTCGCCGCTGAACATCCCGATGACTTTCAGGCGGGCAAACCGCCATGGGTCACAGCGCGGTTTTCCCCTGAAAACCCCCTGCCAGAACAACTCTGGAAAAAATGGCTGGATGAAAGCTATGCGCTGAGCGTCGGTCAAAAATAGACGCGCAGTGTTTTCCAGCTTCACGGCAATAGAAATGGCGCACCCCATCGGACGAAGTCCGAGTTTTCCAGAATACCGGGGGCGGTGTTCGAACGAAGATAAGAATCGCGCACCTCCAAGGAGAGGAATTGAACGCCGCAGCCTTGGGCGCGCCTCATGCGAGCACGGACCTAAACGCCGACGTGGAAGTTGAGTGCCGGTCCGCGCGCAACGGAGGCTTATGTAAAATGGCGCACCGGGGAAGATTCGAACTCCCGACCCCCAGATTCGTAGTCTGGTGCTCTATCCAGCTGAGCTACCGGTGCCTGTCTTCATCATGGCGAGGCCAAAACCCCGCTTGAAAAGAGGCGCGGAACCTAGCCGCGAGACCTGGGCTTGGCAAGGCCTCTCAAGCGGCTCAATCGCAGCCCTGGTTTCGCGCCTCATAGACGCCGCGCGCAATGGCGCGAGATACGCAATCAGCGGCCAGCGAGCCGAGCCGGGTCAGAGCAAGAGACGTCGGCTCTGCGAGCGGCTTACCGGCTGTCGACAGGGCGAAGATTGTATCGCCATCAAAAGGCGTATGCGCGGGCCGGATGGCACGGGCCAGACCCGTTTGCGCCATAATGGCAAGGCGCTGCGCATCGGCCGGCGTCAGGATGGCGTCCGTGGCCACCAGGCCAATCGTCGTGTTTTCACGCGCGCCCGGATTGATCTTGGCAGCGCCCCAATCATCGGCATCGAAATCGACGGCGTCGGGTGTCTGGCCGCCAAACTCCTCGCCCTGTTCAAAAGGATGCGCCCAAAACGCCTCGGTTCCGGGAATCATGACTGAGCCAAAGGCATTGACCGCCATGATCGCCGCAATTGTATAGCCGTCATCGGTGACGATGCTCGCAGAGCCAATACCGCCCATATGGCTGCCCGCCAGTGCGCCATATCCCGCGCCCACGCGCCCCAGTTCAAGCGGTTGGTCAACCGCCGCCAGCGCCGCACGACCCAGCGCGGCATAGGGCGGTGTTTCGCCCCACGCCTTGTCGCCGCCATTGGCCAGATCATAGAGAATGGCCGACGGGACAACGGGCGATACCGGAATACCGGCCTGGCGCATCATGGCAAACCCGCGCCCTTGCGCGCCCAGAATGGCTGCCACGCCGTCGGCTGCGGCAAGCCCGTAGGAAGACCCGCCGGACAGCACGACCGCATCAATCTCATCGACAAGTGTGTGCGGGGGCAGCGCATCGGTTTCGCGTGTTCCGGGTCCGCCACCGCGCACATCCACGCCGCATATGGCGCGGTCCTCGGGCAGGATGACGGTTACGCCGGTTCGCACATCTTCATCATGCGCCTGCCCGATTTTCAGGCCAGCAACATCCAGAATTGAATTGGTTGGACCCGGCTCTGCCATAACGCCTCTTTTCCTTCACGGCTTCGGCGCTATGGTGGCACGCTCATCGGCAGGAATCGACGTAAATCATGCAGAACTCAACGCTTCGTCTGGCTATTGGATTGGCAATGCTGTCGGCAGCGGCGTGCGCGGCCCCAACTGAAACCGTTTCAGCACCGCCGCCGGATGGTCCAGCCATGGTCGCTGCGGCCAATCCCCATGCGGTTGAGGCCGGGCTAGACGCTTTGCGCGCGGGCGGGTCTGCGATTGATGCCGCGATTGCCGTACAAAGCGTGCTGAGTCTCGTTGAGCCCCAATCAAGCGGGCTCGGCGGCGGTGCCTTCATGATGTATTATGACGCCGCGACGGGTGAGATCACGGTTTATGATGGCCGCGAAATGGCACCATCTGGCGTCACCGAAACCCTGTGGCTTGATGAAACCGGCGCGCCCCTGCCCTTTCTGAGCGCCTGGACGAGTGGCCGCGCTGTTGGCGTACCAGGCGTGATTGCAATGCTCGCCCTGGCACATGACGAACATGGCGTGCTGGACTGGTCTGCCGGATTCTCTCACGCCGAACGCCTGGCCGCCGACGGGTTTGAAATCAGCCCGCGCCTGCATTCCCTGATCGTTCGCGCCGCAGAGATCAGCGACATTGAAGACCGGGAACCGGGCGCCGGATACTTTTTTGACGCGGCCGGCAACGCCCATCCCATAGGATATCGGCTGCAAAATCCGGACTATGCGAACAGCGTGCGTTTGATCGGACAAAATTGGCGCAATTTTTATGAAGGCGAATTGGCCGAAGCGATCGTTTCTGCCGTTGGAAACGGCCCCTACCCGGGCCGTATGACGCTGGAGGATCTGGCGAATTATCAACCGGTCCGGCGCGACGCGATCTGCCGCGATTATCGCGACTGGTCGGTTTGCGGCGCCCCGCCCCCGGCGTCCGGCGGCATTACCGTCAATCAGATATTGGGCCTGCTGGAACCCTATGACATGTCGGCAACCGGACCTGAGACGGTTGAAGGCTGGCGGCGCTTTATCGAGGCCAGCCGCCTGTCCTACGCGGACCGTGACACCTATGTGGCTGCGCCTGAGAGCATGACCATCACGCCCGAAGCACTGCTGGACGAAGCTTATATCGCACAGCGCGCCGCACTGCTTGATCGCGACACCGCCATCCCCAGCGTTTTTGCCGGTGAAGGCGGCGTGCCCGGCACCAGCCATTTCGTCATTGTCGATGATGCGGGCAATGTCGTTTCCATGACGACAACGGTCGAATTCCTGTTCGGCTCGACGCGTATGGCGGGTGGTTTTTTCCTCAATAACCAAATGACAGATTTCAACTTCCTGCCCCTGACTGAGAACGGGGCGCCGCACCCCAATGCGGCGGGCCCGGGCAAGCGGCCCCGCTCCTCCATGTCGCCGACACTGGTGTTTGATCAGGACGGCGCGTTTTATATGGGCGTCGGATCACCGGGCGGATCGTCGATTATTGCCTATGTCGCCAAAACGATTGTGGGCGTCCTGGATTGGGGGCTGACACCTCAGGACGCGATTGAACTTCCCAATGTCGTGGGGCGCGGTGATATCGTTCGCGTTGAAGACAGCTTCCCGCCAGCGCTGCTGGGGGCGCTTGGCGAACTTGGGTTTACACTCGATGCCAATCGTTCGGAGAACTCCGGCCTGCATGCGGTTCGGGTTCTGGATGACGGCTCGCTGGAAGGCGGCGCAGATCCAAGGCGGGAAGGTGTTGTAGGGGAGCCTTAGCGTTCCGCCGGCAATTTGACGGCAAAAACACTTCCGGCATCGCTCGTCGAGACCAGTTCCAGATCACCGCCATGGGCACGCGCCAATTCGCGCGCTGACGACAGGCCGAGGCCGGTCCCGCCCTTGCGCGTTGATCCGGAGAAGGCCTGGAACAGCCTGTCGTGAATTTTGGATGGAATACCGCTGCCAGTGTCGGCGACATGGATGGCGATATAGTCGCCGTCGGCTTCCGCTGTGACCGAAATTGATGCGGCATTCTCAACTGCCTCCATCGCCTGCAGGGCATTGCGAAACAGGTTGAGAAAAATGCGGTGAAGCTGGTCTGGGTCGGCCTGAATGGTTTCATCAGGCGAAACCGAATTAAGCCATTGCGCGGCACCTTCAGCGGCCATGGCATCGGCGGCTGCTTCGTCGAGGGCAATCTTTAGCGATACCGTGCGCAAGTCCGGTGCGCTTTCCTCGCTGCGGCCAAAGCGCAATGTTTCCTCGCACAGGCGGACACCGCGTCCGACGGCGCGCACCAGACGCTCTCCCATAGTCCGGGTTCGCGGTTCGTCTGACGAGGCGAGTCGATCCGAGACCAGTTGCGCGCTCGCCAGTACATTGCGCAGATCGTGATTGATCTTGGCGACCGCAGACCCCAGCGCGGCGAGGCGCTCGCGCTGTTTGAGCGATTGGCGCACATCATCCTGCATCGCGGCCAGCGCAACTTCGGCCTGGCCAATTTCGTCGCGCCGGCCACTCGGGCGAATCCCCAGCGCGGGATTGTCCGGATCACGCTGAAAACGCGCCATGGCGCGGGTCAGCTTCCGCATGGGCCGGACGAACATGTAAAACAGCGTCACATAAATCAGCGCCCCGGTGACGATCGCGATAAAGGCCGACAGCCAGAACAGGCCGGCAGAGTAGTCAGCCAGTTCGCGTTTCAGGGGGGCCTCTGGAACAATGACATCAATAACATCACCGGGCGCGCTCATCGGTTCGGCGATGATCCGCAGAAATCGACCCTCGGCGGACAGGAAGGTTCCGGCCGTCTCGGCAATGTCTCTTATCCAGTTGGCACCGCGCCGGTCCACATCAATCAATGGCCCTTCAATGGGCCCGCCATAGAGCACAAGTTCGTTGCGCCCGCCGGTCACACGCGCCACAGCGACCGCGTCAGCGCCTGACAGGAGTTGCCGGACGGCCTCCTGGCCCAGCGACTCACCCCCGGCGACATCAGCGGACAGCGCGGCGATGTGGGCCGCCTGCGCACGCTCTGCCAGCCAGCTTGAGCGAAAGGAGGATGCCAAAGGCAGAAAGATCAGCATCTGGGCGATCATCACGAACACGATGATGAACAATAGCAGTCGCCCCGGCAGGCTTTCCAGCACGGCACGGCGCGCCGCTGCAATGCTCGCGGCAAAGCCCTTTTGAGGGCGGGAAGGGGTGTCCGGGTCGCTCATCACATGTTACATAGTCGCGCTTAGCTTAGCGTATAGTTTGCGGCAAGGCGCATATCGGTCTTGACGGGTGGGCAAGCTAGCGCGTATGGACCCCGCCTTGCTAAGAATACGCCCAATGGAGCGCGACTGTGAAACGTACTTTTCAACCATCCAACCTTGTCCGCGCACGCCGGCATGGTTTTCGCGCGCGCATGGCCACCAAAGCCGGACGTAAGGTTCTGGCCCGTCGCCGTGCCAAAGGCCGCAAGCGGCTCTCAGCCTGACATCAAAATCTCCCACTGAGATTCCGGTCGGTCGCCTGACGGTGCGCCGTGAATTTCTGCATGCCGCTAAGGGCGCGAAAACCGTTCGCCCGGGCCTCGTCATGCAAGCGCGTCCCGGGCTGGCACCGGACGATGAATGCCGCGTTGGATTTACCGCCACAAAGAAAGTCGGCAATGCCGTTATCCGCAACCGCGCCAAGCGGCGTCTTCGGGCCGCAGCGCGACTGCTATTGCCCCTCTACGGACGCCCCGGCGTCGACTATGTATTCATCGCCCGCAACACAACGGGTGGACGTGAATGGGCACAATTGCTTGACGATGTGAAAAGCGCCCTGCTAACCCTCGCGCGGCCTATGACTGACGGGCGCGCTAAAACACAATAAGACGAGGCTGGCCGCCCATGGGCGATAATCGAAATATGATCCTGGCGATCGTGGTCGCGATCGGCGTGATGTTCCTCTACCAGTTTCTGGTTCTGGGTCCTGCAGCGGAGCGCCGCAATGCCGCGCTGGAGGCCGAACGCGCTGTTCAGGCTGATGTGACCCAAACTGCATCGCCCGACTCATTGTCTCCGATCGGCAATATCCTGGTTGATCGCGACACGGCAATTGGCACTGAAACACGGATCACGATTGATGCCCCTGCCGTTACGGGATCTTTCTCCCTGACGGGCATGCGCTTCGATGATCTGCAATTGCTGCGCTATGACACAGCCGTTGATGACGAAACGCCCGTTGTCCTGCTCAACCCGCGCGGCACAGAGCACGCCTATTTCGCCGATGATGGCTGGTCGACAGGAAATGCAGGTCCCCGCGACGCGCCCGGACCAAACACCAACTGGACACTGGTTCAGGGTGACCGGCTGACCCCCGACACGCCCGTCCTGCTTGAATATGTCGGCAGCGATGGCTTGACGTTCCGTCGCCGGGTCGAGATCGACAATGATTATATGTTTACGGTTACCGATACCGTGACCAATTCCGGCAGCGCGCCTGCAACCCTGTCCCGCTATGGCCGCGCGCGCCAGTTCGGCGAACCACCTGATCTGTCAGGCTTCTTTATTCTGCATGAAGGCCCGATCGCCATGGTTGGCGGCAGTCTGGTCGACCGCAAATACGGCAGTCTCGATGCTGACGAGCCCGTTGAACGCGACGGCGTTGGCGGCTGGGTTGGCATTACCGGCAAATACTGGATGACGGCCGTTATCCCCGATCAATCCGTTGAATTTGATTCGACTTTCCAGCTTATAGAGCGACAGGGTCAGGACATTTTCCAGACCAGCTATCGCACACAGCCCATTGAACTGGCGCCGGGACAAACAACGACATCGCAATCGCGTGTCTTTGCCGGTGCCAAACGCGCTGACCTGTTGCAACGCTATGAAGACGATCTCGGCATTCAGCGTTTTGACATGGCCATTGACTGGGGCATGTTCTGGTTCCTCACGCGCCCCTATTTCTGGCTATTGCACACGCTGGCCGGTGTTTTTGGCGGCGCATTCGGGTTTGGTTTTGCCATTTTGGCGGTGACCGTTCTGGTCAAGATCATCTTCTTCCCGCTGGCCAACAAATCCTATGTGTCCATGGCAAAGATGAAAAACCTGCAGCCCAAAATGCAGGAAATCCGCGAACGCTATTCGGACGACAAGCAGAAGCAGCAACAGGAAACCATTGCGCTTTACCAAAAGGAGAAGGTGAATCCGCTCGCCGGGTGTTTGCCGATTCTCGTCCAGATTCCGGTTTTCTACGCCCTCTACAAGACCATTTTTGTGACGCTGGAATTGCGCCATCAACCTTTCCCGGGCTGGATCCAGGACCTGGCCGCGCCCGATCCGACATCGATGTGGAATCTGTTTGGTATTTTGCCATACGATCCGTCCGGTCTGCCGCTCATTGGTTCGGTACTGGCGATTGGCCTCTGGCCGATTTTGATGGGCCTGACCATGTGGGCGCAGCAATCGCTGAACCCACCGCCGCCCGATAAAATGCAGGCGCGTATCTTTGCCTTCATGCCGCTGATGTTCACCGTCATTCTGGCGCCCTTCGCCGCCGGTTTGGTGATTTACTGGGCCTGGAACAACTTCCTCTCCGTACTGCAGCAATATGTGATCATGCGCCGCCAGGGCGTCGAGACGCAGCTCGACAAGCTGATCAAACGCCTCACAGGCGGTACCGCCGACAAGGAAACGGAAGACTGACCGCGCCGGACCCCGAACAGCTCGCCGCCGGGCGCTACCTCTTTACCCGCCCCATCAGTTTTCTGCGTGGGGCGGTCAAACTTGACGATTTACCGCCCACCGATTTGCCCGAAGTCGCCTTTGCGGGTCGGTCCAATGTTGGCAAGTCCAGCCTGATCAATGCGCTGGCACGGCAAAAACAGCTCGCCCGGGCGTCGGGCGAACCCGGGCGGACCCGGGAGCTGAACTTCTTTGACGTCGGTGAACTGGTTCGCCTTGTTGACCTGCCCGGTTATGGCTTTGCAAAAGCGCCCAAAAAGGAAGCCCAGCGCTGGACGCGCCTGACCCAGGACTTTCTGAAGGGCCGCCCCAATCTGAAACGCGTTTATCTGCTGATCGATTCCCGTCACGGGCTTAAACCCAATGATGATGCGGTGATGAAGGAATTTGATGTCGCCGCCGTCAGTTATCAGATCGTGTTGACCAAGATCGACAAGTTGAAACCCGGCGAAGCCGAGCGCCGAATCGACGACGTTGCAGCGCGCATCCTGAAACGCCCGGCTGCCTATCCGCTCATTATTGCGACATCGGCTGCAAAAGGGGATGGTATCGATGAACTTCGAGCCGCCATTGCCGCTTTGGCGCCCGATTTGTCGGTTTAGTATCCAGTCATGATCCATCGCAGTCTCATATTTCTGGCCTTTTTGACCCAAGCCGCACCGGCTCTCGCGACAGATTTGTGCAATGAGACCAGTTTTATCGTCGAAGTGGCGATGGGCTGGCGTCAAAACGACACAGTCGCCGTTGAAGGCTGGACGCGGGTTCGCCCCGGTGAGTGCGTCGAGACCGGGCCGCAAATCGACCCGGATTCGAGCGAT
>CAXBKM010000044.1:0-10554 GCA_963976265.1 uncultured Maricaulaceae bacterium | reverse complement strand
AAGACGAAACGGGCGGAACGGCCATTAAAGCCGATGCCGGTACTGTCTTCGTCTATCCGTCTGGCGTGCCCCACCGCGTGGCGCGCATCACAAAGGGCGAGCGCCGCGCGGCGGTGGGCTGGGTTGAGTCAGCAAAGCCCAAAAGCCTTTCGGCCTGGAGACAGGCGTTTAAACGCTAGCCCTGTTCAATGGCGGCACGGATCAGGGCAAAGGCATCTTCGCTGTCCCAATGCGCATCACGCGGCATGCGGGCCATCTCACGGCCGTGTCGATCATACAGAATTGACATCGGCAGGCCCGGCGCACCGACAGCCCTTGATCCCGCAAAGGTATTGTCATGGAACAGGGTCAGATTCTCCAGGCCCGTCTCCTGAAAGAACTCGCGGGCATCTTCAACCGATCGATCATGGCTGATCGTGATGACCTGAAAATCATCACCGCCAAATTCGACCTGCAGCGCGTCCAGTGCCGGCATCTCAACGATGCAGGGCGCGCACCAGGTCGCCCAGAAATTGACCAGCAAGACCTTGTCGTCGAAATCCTGAAGCGTCCGCACATTGCCATCTCCATCGTAAAAGGGAGAGGATGGACGAAGGGGTGGCTCGTCGAGAATCTGCAGACCGTTCATCTCACCGCGCGCATAGGCACTGAGCCCGCCTCGATCACCCGGGTTCATTGCCGCAAAAATCACGTATAGTAATCCCGCTATCAATATGGTCGGCATGGCGATCAGGGCTATTTTCAGCGGAGAGACACGCATGGTTTTGTTTTTCCGTTCTACCTCAGGAGTTCCATCATGACCGGACGCGACAATGCCGACCACCCCGGCAAGGACGCCGCCAATGCGCTGTGGGGCGGACGGTTCGAAGCCGGTCCCTCAGCGGTCATGGAAGCGATCAATGCTTCGGTGGACATCGACCAGCGCCTCGCAAAAGAGGATATTGCCGGATCAATGGCCCACGCCAGAATGTTGGCGCGCCAGGATATAATTTCAAGCGAAGATGCCGATGCAATTGTCGCAGGGCTCGAAACCATTCGCAGTGAAATCGAATCCGGTGCGTTCGAATGGTCCCATGCGCTGGAAGATGTTCACATGAATATCGAGGCGCGCCTGAAGGCCCTGATTGGCGAGCCCGCAGGCCGATTGCACACAGGGCGTTCGCGCAATGATCAGGTCGCAACTGATTTCCGTCTCTGGCTGCGCACAGCGTGCGACCGCATGGACGCGATGCTGACCGCCTATCAGGCAGCGCTCGTGGCGCAGGCCCACCTTCATGCCGATACCGTCATGCCCGGCTTTACCCATCTTCAGACCGCGCAGCCAGTCAGCCTTGGTCATCACCTATTGAGCTATGTCGAAGCCGCTCAGCGTGATCGGGGGCGCTTTGCCGATGCGCGGGCGCGCCTGAATGAATCACCGCTCGGCGCTGCGGCGCTCGCCGGCACAGCCTTTCCGATTGACCGCGACCATACCGCCGGTGCGCTCGGCTTTGATCGGCCTATGGCCAATTCGCTTGATGCCGTGGCTGCGCGCGATTTTGCGCTGGAAGCATTGGCCGCAGCATCCATCGCCGCCGTCAATCTGTCGCGTTTCGCAGAAGAGATCGTTATCTGGACGTCACGCCAATTCAGCTTCGCCACGCTCTCGGATGCCTGGTCGACAGGCTCGTCCATCATGCCTCAGAAACGCAATCCGGATGCCGCCGAACTGGTGCGCGCAAAGCCGGGGCGTATCGTCGGCTCCCTGCAGGGTTTGCTCATGGTCGTCAAAGGTTTGCCGCTGGCATATTCGAAGGATTTGCAGGAAGACAAGGCTCCGGTGTTTCAGGCCATTGATGATCTGGAACTGGCGCTCGCCGCCATGACCGGCATGGCCGCTGACCTCACCTTCAACACGGATATTCTCGAAAGAGCAGCGGGTGAAGGTTATTCTGATGCAACCGATCTGGCTGACTGGCTGGTCCGGGAGCTGGGTCTGCCCTTCCGTGACGCGCACCATGTTGCCGGCAGCGCGGTGAAAGCCGCCGAGGCACAATCGGTCTCCCTGTCGGACCTGTCGCTCGCCGATTATCAAAAGATCGAGCCGCGCATTGATGACCGCCTTTATTCGGTGCTGACGGCGCGTGCCTCCATGCAAAGTCGGACCAGCTATGGCGGAACCGCGCCGGTTCGGGTTAAGGAACAGATTGTCCGCTGGAAGAAATTGCTCGCAGGAGACACGCGATGAAACGCCTTGCAATGATGATCATGGCCATCAGCGCCCTCAGCCTTGCGGGCTGTGGCATGCGCGGCAGTCTGGAACGCCCGCCGCCCATGTGGGGTGATCCGGTCCAGGATGACAGCGCATCGTCCGAAGACGCTGACAATACCGACAGCTAATATCACCAAATCGTAATGCGCGGGACGCTACACGCTCGGGGGCTGGCCGTGCTAACGTGATGTCAATGAACCGAATTTCGCTTCTCCTCGCCCGTAGCGCCCTCCTGTGGGAGCGTGCTGCGCCGATCTTGTGGCCAATCGCCCTTGCGGTTGGCAGCTTTGCTGCGCTTGCCCTTTTTGGGTTCTGGGACCGCGTCGGCGACCCTTGGCGGGCGCTGGCTGGATTGGCAATCTTGGGCACAGGCGGATGGCTCGGCTGGCGCGCCTCACGCGCATTCATCATGCCGACCGACGAAGAGGCTGCGCGCCGTGTTGAGGAAGACTCCGACATTGCTGCGCGCCCGCATGAAGCCCTGACTGATAAGCCCAGCGACGACGATCCGGTGGCTCAAGCTCTCTGGACCGAACATCAGGCCCGCATGGCGGCACGCCTGAAAGGCGCGAAAGCACGCCAACCCAAAGCCGCCTGGGCCACAATCGATACCTGGGGCGCACGGATTGCCCTGATCGCGGTCATTGGCCTGGGATGGGGCGCCGCCGGTGAACTGGCGAGTGGGCGCTTGATCGACGCGTTTAGCCCCGTACCGATCGTCTCCGGCGAAGTTGATGTCAGCGTCGATGCCTGGCTTGATCCGCCAACCTATACAGGCCGCGCGCCGATCCTGTTGCGCGATGGCGAGACCCGCGCCTCGGCTCCGGAAAATTCCGTCTTTACCGTCCGCACAGCTGGCGCACGACGCGCGCCCACGCTGCGCCTTGATGGCGAAACGGGTGAAAATCGTTCCATTGGTGATGGTGTCTGGGAAAGCCGGATCACGGTTCCAGGCGATGGTTCGGTGACGCTGCGCGCCGGGCGTAATCGCCTGTCATGGACCATTGAGGCGATTGAAGACACCGCGCCTGAAGTTCGCCAGACCGGCGTCCCTGAAGCCCGTGCTAGCGGCGAGCTCGCTATCACCTTTACCGTTGAAGATGATTATGGCGCGGTGGCTTTTGCGCTGGAATTTCGCAGCGTCGACAACCGTGATGGCGACTGGGACAGTCTGGACATTCCCGGCGGTTCAACAGCGCTGACGGAAGATGGCATGCGCGCCCTGATCGACACGTCCAAAAACCGCCTCGCCGGTGAGCGTGTTGAATTGCGTGTCACGGCCACAGATGCGGGTGAGAATACCGGTTATTCTCCAGCGATTGAGTTCACATTGCCGGAGCGTATTTTCCTTGATCCGCTGGCACGCGCCGTTGCCGAACAACGCCGCGACGTCATGAGCGCCGGGACGAATTATGCCGCCCTGCCCGCGAAGCCAGACCTGACCATGGAGCAGATACCCACCGGGACTGTCTATCTCGGTGAGGAACCCGACCGCCGCCTGGAACGCGCGCCCGAAGGTCTGCAACGCGCCGCGCGGGCGCTCGACGCGATCACCGATGCGCCGGTGTCCTATTTTGAAGATCCAATTGTGTATATGGGTCTGCGCCGGGCCATGCATGCCATTCGCCGCGCCCATGACGGCAGTGAATTGGGCGTGCTTGACGAAGATCTCTGGTCGATTGCCCTGCGCGCCGAACTCGGATCACTCGCCGATGCCGAGGCTGCCTTGCGCGCCGCGGAACGCGCGCTGATGGAAGCACTGGCGCGCGGCGCAGATGAAAGCGAGCTCGCGCCCTTGTTTGAAGCCTATCAGCAGGCAATGGATAATTATCTGACTGCGTTGGCGCGTGAAGCCGTTGAAGCTGGCACGACCGCAGAAGGTCAGGGGCAGAGCTCGATGGACATGGCCGGCTTGCAGGAAATGCTCGATGCGCTGCGCGAAGCCGCGGAGCTGGGCGATACCGCAGATGCCCGGCGTGCCTTGCAGGCCCTGGGCGAAATGCTGCGAAACATGCAGATGCAAATGAGCCAGGGCCAGGGCGAAGGTCAGACCGATGACGCGATCAGCGAAGCGATGCGCGAAGCCCTTGAGCAATTGGGCGATGTGATCGGCGAACAGCGCGAGCTTCAGGACCAGACCTTTGATCTGGCGGAAGGCGGCCCGGAAGGCGAAGGCCAGGGCCAGCCAGCGCCAGGTTCACCTGAAGAAGGCGCTCCGGGCAGCGGTTCTGCCGGTCAGATGCCTGAGGGCGCGGGCGGATCACAAGGCGCGCAATCACTGGCCGAAGCGCAAGGCGCGCTGGCCGACCAGCTGTCGGAATTACAGCAGGGCTTTGACGGAGAAGGCTCACAGGAAGCGCTGGGCGGCGCTGCCGAGGCCATGCGTCAGGCTCAGGAAGCGCTGGATGGCGGCGACCCTCAAGGCGCGCTGGACGCTCAGGAAGACGCGCTGCAATCCTTGCGTGAAGGCGCAGAGCAAATCGCCCGCAACATGCTCGAACGCATGGAAGAACAACAGGCCGGTGCTGGCGAAGGCGAACGCGATCCGTTGGGGCGTCCGACCGAAGGCGGTGGTTTTTCTGACGGTGCAGGCGCAGAAATTCCCGATGAGATTGACCGCCAGCGGGCGCGTGAAATCCTCGAAGAATTACGCCGCCGCGCATCCGAACAGGGCCGCCCGCAAGACGAAATTGATTATATTGAACGCCTGCTGGAGCGTTTCGGCTCCTGACCAAGCGGGCTCAGTGACCGCCGTCGGTGTGGGTATCTTGCGCCGTCAGGGTCTCGCCTTGATCCGTTTCGCTATTACCCGGCTCTTCATGCTCACGCTCGGGCATCTCCACCCCAGCCAGCGTTACTTCTGCCTGAGACGCCGCACGCGGCGGATCGGCGACGACGGTGCGAAAGGCCCGTGTCTCACCGCTCGCCAGATCACCGCCTTCAATGAGGACGGTCCATTCCAGCAGTACGTCCGAATGCTCGTCCAGCAGGGCCGCGCGCAGAGCCGGAGCGCCACGTGTGCGACGATCCACATTGCGCACCGCGCCTTCAATCACGACGGCGGGCTGGTCATCGAACGAGACGCGCTCGACCTGAAAATCCTCAATGGTGACACCGTAAGGATTGGCATCCAGCCCCACCATGGCATAGGCGCTCGATGCGCGTGGCCAGATGCTGACAACATCGGCGCGGAACAGAACCGCCGCGACCAACGCCCCAGCGACGGCGACCGCCAATCCGCCCCAGGCCCCGCCAGCCGCGGCTTTGGTGACTTTGCGGCGACGTTCCTCGGCGCGTTCACGATAGACGCGATGCGGCAGTTTGGGCTCAGCTTCCGGCGCCGCTTCAATGGTTGGCAATTGCGCAGCCGGTTCATCCGGGGTCGCATTCCAGACATGGCTGCAAGACGCACATCGAACGCGGCGACCTCCGCTGCCAATCGCGTCTGGATCAGCGCGGTATCGCGTGGAACAATTCGGGCAACTTAATATCATGACGTCCCGACTCACCTTCTCTAAGCTGCGGCCCGGTGCCAAAGGGAATGACTTGACCGAACCGCCTGCCAATTTCGCCCCGATTGTCGATACCGAGCCCGTCGTCCGGTTTGACACGGTAGGCATGCGCTACGGACGCGGCCCCGAAATATTACGGGACATCTCCTTTGAAATACCCCGAGGTGGTTTCCAATTCCTCACCGGACCGTCAGGTGCCGGTAAAACCACGCTATTACGACTGATTTACTTGGCTAGAAAGCAGTCGAGAGGGCTGATTTCCCACTTTGGACGTGATTCGGCGACGCTGACTCGACGCGAATTACCCCATGTTCGACGGCGAATCGGCATGGTTCTGCAAGACTTCCAGATGCTCGATCATCTCAATGTGTTCGAAAACGTTGCTTTGCCACTTCGTGTCTCGGGAAAAAAACGCAGCGAATACGCCGAAGATGTTGCCGAACTCATTTCCTGGGTCGGCCTGGGTGACAAGATGGATGCTCAACCCGCCACACTGTCCGGCGGTGAACAACAGCGTGTCGCGATCGCACGCGCCATTGTCGGGCAGCCCGAATTACTGATCGCCGATGAACCGACGGGCAATGTCGATCCAGCCATGGGACGTCGTTTGCTGCGCCTGTTTACCGAACTCAACAAGCTGGGCACCACAGTTCTGATTGCGACCCATGACATTACACTGGTCCGCGCACTGGATGTGCCGGTGATGACGCTCGCTGACGGTCAACTCACCATTCGGCAGAAGGGCTTATGACAGAAACAAGCGAAGCCAGACCAATTGTGCCCACCGGGAAACCCGCCCCGCTGCTCCCGCCGGATTCAGGGCGGGATCGCCCGCTGTTTTTTGTTGCGGCGATTCTTGTCTTTCTGGCGTGCCTGGCGGCCATTGGTGCGCGCGGCGCCTGGACGGCATCGGCTCAGTGGACTGCGGACCTGCAAGGCGCCATGACGCTCCAGATTCGGCCCGTTGATGGCCGCGATGCGCAGGCCGACGCTGAAGCCGCTGCTGAACTTGCAACCGGACTGGACGGGATTTCCGGGGCCCATGCCCGGACACGTGCTCAATCTGAATCGCTGCTGGCGCCGTGGCTGGGTAATGACCTGCCATCCGACATTCCGGTCCCGATCCTGGTTGATATCGTTCTGGACAATGGGGCTGTGCCGCCTGTCGCGGCTCTCCAGTCTGCGCTGGAGGACGCGGGAATCGTCGCGGATGTGGACGATCATGCGCGCTGGATCGACGCCGTCGCGCGTACCACGCGGCTCGCGCGTCTGCTGGCGCTTGGCTTGTTGGCCCTGATTGTCGGCGCGGCGGCGGCCGTGATTGCCTTTGCAGCGCGTGCGTCGCTGGCGGCTCGCCGCGATGTTGCCGATGCATTGCATCTGGTTGGCGCGGAAGACAGCTATATTGCAGCCCTGTTTGAGCGTCGGTTTTTTACACTCGGGATGAAAGCCGGGCTGGCAGGTGCCCTCTTTGCCGCTGCAATCACCCTGCTTGTGGCATTTGGCGGGGGCGCAGGTTCGGCCTATTTTCTGCCCGTGTTGGCGATCCAGCCGATTGAGACGCTGGCATTACTGGCTGCGCCCTTGATTGCCGGACTGATTGCCTCATTGTCAGCGCGGCTGGCTGTCGCAGAGGACTTGAAAGGGCGTTGGTAAGTCGCCTGAATACCGCCATCATGCAGGTTCAGAATCGCATCGTCTCGCCGTCAAAGATTTGGTAAATCCGTTCATGTCGCGTCGCAGAAGAGATATCGAGAATAATACGCTGCTGCGATTAATCCGCTTTGCGGCATTTCTGGCTGTGGCCATCGGCCTGATCGGCTTTGCTGCATTTTCCGGCAAGATACTCAGCGTGCCGACTCCATCGGATCCGCAAGCCGATGCCATTGTCGTGCTGACGGGCGGTGAAGGTCGCCTGCAACGTGCGGCGCTGTTGCTGGAAGATGATCGCGGCGCACGCTTGCTGATTTCCGGCGTACACCCTGATGTGACAGCCGGTGACATCCAGACCACGCTCAACGCAGATACCACCCGCTTTGACTGCTGTGTCGATTTGGGGCGCGAGGCGGCGGATACCGCCGGCAATGCCCGCGAAGTCAGCGAATGGGTCAGCGACAATGCCTATCAATCCATCATCGTCGTAACATCCGATTATCATCTGCCGCGCAGCTTGCTCGAATTACAGGCACTGATGCCGGACACACAATTAATCGCCTATCCGGTTCTAACCTCCCGTCCCTGGACCAGCTTGCGGTCTGCACAGCGATGGGCGCTGGAATATTTCAAATATATCGCCATCTGGACCCGAGAAAAACTGGCCGGGCGCGCGTGAGCCCTGCGTCGTGAAAGCACTGTGACATGACCCTCATTCGCTCGCTGATATTTGTCGTATGGATGTACGGCCTGATGATGGTCATGGGATTTCTCGGGATCTGGCTATTGCTGTTTCCGCGATCATGGTCGCGGTCTTTTTTCCGGCTATACCTCACGCTGATTTTTGGCGGGATGCAGGTCATTTGCGGATTGCGCTATCAGGTTGAAGGTTTGGAGAACCTGCCCGAAGGCGGCGCGCTCATTGCCTCAAAACATCAGGCCATGTTTGAAACGCTGGCCTATTGGGAAATCCTCGATGACCCGGCCATCATTCTGAAAAAGGAATTGGCCTGGCTGCCCGTCTTTGGCTGGTTCGCCCAAAAACTTGGCAATATCGTTGTTGATCGCGGCGCTGCAGCCAAAGCCCTGCGTAAAATGCTGAAAGATGCCAGCAATCGTGCGTCCCAGGGCCGCCAAATCCTGATCTTCCCGGAAGGGACGCGTTCCAAGCCCGGTGAGCGCGTCGCCTACAAATCCGGCGTTGCCGGATTGTATGCGGCGATGAATGTGCCGTGCGTGCCTGTCGCACTGGATTCAGGCTTCTTCTGGCAAGGTCGCGGCGTGTTGCGACGTCCCGGTGTCATCACGGTCCGCTTCCTGCAAGCGATAGAACCGGGATTGTCGCGCGAGGACTTCATGAGCACACTTGAAACACGCATTGAGACCGCTTCGGCTGAACTGGCCGAAAAGCATACATCGCCATCATGAATCGCGAATCACGATCCGGCAGTATTGCCTGGCAATTCCTGATGCCACTGATCGTCCTGTCGGGCTTGCTCATTGCCTATATGGCGTATTGGTTTCTTGCACGCGGAGAGATTCTGGCCTGGGCGGAAAACTGGGTCGAGGCCCAAAACCAGGCCGGTTATGTGATCGAATATGATCGCCTGCGCGTCGGCGGATTCCCGCTCCGCTTTGAGCTTATCGCCGATGGGATTGATGCCACCGCTCCGCCCCATGAAGGCGGATGGAGCATTCGCACTGACCAACTAACCGCCAGCGCAATGCCGTATGACCTGACCAATTGGGTCATCGATATGAGCGCCCCGCTGGATTTTGAAAGCATCTATCCAGACCGGCGCATTCGCCATTTTGAAGCCTCGACGGCCCGCCTGAATATCGGAAGCGGCGGACAGGGCACACAGCGCATTGGACTGATCGTGGATGATTTGTCGATCAGCGTTCTGGAAGGCGGCGCCGTCCCTGTCCAGTCAATTGCAAGCCTGCGTATTGATGGCGAGATTCGCGACGGGGATACGCTGCGGGTTCAGTCCGAAATCACAGACCTGGTGTTCAATCGTGACGGTCTCGACACCCCCCTGATTGATGCTTTCGGTCAAACGGTGGATCATATCGATGCCGATTTTTCTATTCTGCGCTGGCCGTCACTGGCCAGCAATGGCGATATCGCGAATTGGGGCCGCGATCGCGGACGCTTGGTGATTGATTCAACCCGTATTGATTGGGGCGAGGCCAATCTGACGATTGATGGGGATCTGGGCCTCGACAGCGCCGTCCAGCCCGAAGGCCATTTAAGCCTTTACTTCGTCGATCCGGACGCGGTGATCGCGCGGCTGGAAACGGCCAATCTGATCAATCGCGATAATGCGCGCGCCATGCGCTTGCTGGCACAGGCGGCACCACGCGATGATCGCGGGTCCGCCCTGCCGCTCTCGCTACGTCGCGGCGGTGTTTATATCGGCCCGCTCCGCCTGGGCCATACCGGGTCTCTGGCCAGCAATTAGGACAAAAACGCCATCAGCGCATCGATAATGGCGCGATTTTCATCGGTTTTTCCGACCGTGATGCGCAAGGCATTGGGAATGCCATAGGCCGCCACAGGGCGCAC
Organism: uncultured Maricaulaceae bacterium; assembly: GCA_963976265.1. GTDB lineage: Bacteria > Pseudomonadota > Alphaproteobacteria > Caulobacterales > Maricaulaceae > Hyphobacterium. Next base: position 569 of record CAXBKM010000044.1, on the reverse strand, counting down.
GATCAACCCGCGCGCCGTCAGGAAAGCGTCGGCATCGCTGGCGCGTTTTCCATCCAGATCGGCGAAGTGAACCAGCACAAAATTACCAACACTGGGCGTTACATCGAGACCGAGACCGCCCAGTTGCTGGCGCAAATAGGCCAGCTCACGACGATTATGATCTGCCGATTGGCGCTGAAAATCGAGATCGCGGATCGCTGCCGTTCCAGCAGCGAGTGCCGGCGCATTGACGTTGAAAGGCCCGCGCACACGATTCAGAACGCCGATGATGGACGGATCCGCATAGGCCCAGCCCAGACGCGCCGCGGCGAGGCCGTGAATCTTGGAGAAGGTGCGCGTCACAATGACATTATCATGCGCAGCAACCAGCGCCTTGCCGGTCTCATAATCAGCCTCGTCAACATATTCGGCATAGGCTTCGTCGAGCACCAGCAGGGTCGATGACGGCAAGCCGGCATGCAGGCGGCGAATTTCATCGCCTGTCAGATAGGTGCCGGTCGGATTGTTGGGATTTGCCAGGCAAACAATGCGGGCATCATCACCGGCAGCGTCAAGCAAGGCATCAACAC
>CAXBKM010000043.1:0-10624 GCA_963976265.1 uncultured Maricaulaceae bacterium | reverse complement strand
CCGGCGTCATCCAGTCTGCAGTCTGAGCGATCTCCGCGACCGTGGCACCGGCAAGAAGGGTTGGCACCAGATAGACGTCATTATCGCGGAACAGGCGGATCGACGCATCGTCGAGATAGGTCCCGTGCTCAATCGAATGAACGCCCGCCGAAATGGTGGAATTGATACCGGTCACGCCGTGCGCATGGGCTGTCACATAGCGGCCCATCATGCGCGCGGCCTCCATGATGGATTCCAGCTCGTCATCGAAGAATTGCTGTTCAGTGCCAGCGGCTGTCTGGGACAGGACACCGCCGGTCGCCGTGATTTTGATCAGGTCGACGCGCGCGCGGATCAGTTCGCGTACGGCGCGGCGACAGTCATCAGGACCGTTGCAGGCTGATTGGCTGCCAAAGGCATGCATGATGTCTTCATTGTAGCCATTGATGTCACCATGGCCGCCAGTCGGCGTGACAGAAGGGCCAGAGACGCGCATGCGCGGACCGATAATGTCACCATCGCGCTGGGCATCACGCAAGGCCACAATCGCTTCCAGATTGCCACCAACGTCCTGAACGCTGGTAAAGCCGGCCATCAGTGTGGACCGGGCATTTCTGGCCCCGTCCAAAGCCCAATCTGCACTGGAGAAGGTCACGTTCTGGAGGCGACGGTTCGGATTAAGCTCGCCCAGCAAATGAACATGGCTATCGATCAGACCGGGCAAAACATACTGGTCTGACAAATCAATGATCACCGCGCCGTCAGGCGACACATAGCCCGCTTCGATCCGGTCAATCCGGTCGCCAATAATGATGATGCTTTGCTCGGACGCCGGGGCTTGCCCCGGAATCGCCAGCAGCCATCCGGCATGGATGACGGTGGTTTCGCTGTCATCCTGCGCCAACAGGGCCGTGCTCATCAAAATGGCGCCCAAAACGCCAGTCAGAAAACGGATCATGATTGTGTCTCCCCAAAGTGTATTGCGTGCCATGCTAGTCATTCAGCGCGGGCGCGCCAGCCAATATCGCGTCGGAAGAACCCGCCGGGCCAGTCAATCGCATCCACACCGCGATAGGCAGCCTTGATCGCGCCATCAAGCGTATCGCCCAAAGCGGTGACATTGAGGACGCGACCGCCTGACGCCAATATGACGCCATCGTCCCCCGCCCTGGTCCCGGCATGAAAGACCGTCACACCGTCAATCGCGTTGGCAATGTCCAGCCCCTTGATCGCGTCGCCCTTGGTATAGCTGCCCGGATAGCCTTTTGCGGCCATCACCACTGTCACGCCGGGGCGTTCGTCCCAATCGAGCGGCGGCAATTGGTCCAGCGTTCCAGCGGCACAGGCCTTCAGATAAGGAACGATATCGCTTTGCATCCGCGCCATGATGATCTGGCACTCTGGATCACCAAAGCGGACATTGAATTCGATCAATTTGGCTTCGCCCTTGTCGATCATAAGGCCAGCATACAACACGCCGGAAAACGGCGTTCCGGCATCGGCAAGCACTTGCAGGGTCGGCAGGATCATTTTGGCCATGGCCTGATCGACAATCGCTTGCGGCGCGACGGGTGGCGGCGAATAAGCGCCCATTCCGCCGGTATTCGGGCCTTCGTCGCCATCAAAGGCGCGCTTGTGATCCTGCGCAGCAATCAACGGTATTGCGGTCTTGCCATCGCAAAGCGCAAAAATCGAAGCCTCTTCGCCGTGCAGAAATTCTTCAATCACGAGGGTCTTTGACGCCTCACCGAACTTGCCCGACAGCATCGCCTCGATTTCGCGATCCGCCTCATCCCGGTCTTGCGTGATGACGACGCCCTTGCCGGCAGCCAGTCCGTCAGCTTTCAGTACATAGGGCGGTGCCAGTGATGACAGAAACGCCTTTGCGGCGTCTGGATCTGTAAAAGCGCCAAAGCGCGCCGTCGGGATATTGCCCTTTGCGCAAACTGCCTTGGTAAAGGCTTTGGAGGATTCCAGTCGCGCGCCGGCCGCGTCAGGACCGAAGGCGGCGATGCCCTGCTGCTTCAACCGGTCCACCAGACCATCGGCCAATGGGTTTTCAGGCCCGACGACAACCAGATCGAATGCCCCGGCTTTGGCGAGAGCGACGAGGCCATCAACATCGTCGGCGCTAACCGATTCCAGTTTGGCGATTTGGGCGATACCGGCATTGCCTGGTGTACAAACGAGTTCGTCGACCAGCGGGCTCTGGACGATTTTCCAGCATAGCGAATGTTCGCGGCCGCCTGATCCAATCACCAGAATTTTCATGCCCGACTCCATTGCCCGTTGCATGAAAGGGCTAGACCAAGACAGGCGTGAAGGCGAGTCCGCGCCTGATCATTGCGGTGAAGGGCGTAGCAGCCTAACAAGTTGGCATGAGCGATGATGCCTCCAATACGCCTGAATACTCGGTCTCCGAACTTGCTGGCGCGCTCAAGCGCACGGTCGAGGATGCCTATGGCTTTGTGCGGGTGCGCGGTGAGCTGGGACGGGTCACCATTGCCAAATCGGGTCACGCCTATCTCGATTTGAAGGACGACCGCGCCGTCATTGATGGGGTGATGTGGAAAGGCAATGTCGGTCGCCTGTCTTTCCGACCTGAAGAGGGGCTGGAAGTTATTGTTGAGGGCAAGCTCTCGACCTATCCGGGCCGGTCCAAATATCAGATCATCATCGACAAGATGGAACCGGCGGGGGCCGGCGCGCTCATGGCGCTGCTTGAAGCGCGCAAGAAAGCCCTGGCGGCGGAAGGCCTGTTCGACCCGGGCCGTAAACAGGACATTCCCTGGTTGCCTGAAGTCATCGGCGTTGTGACATCACCCACCGGCGCGGTGATTCGCGATATTCTTCATCGGATTTCAGATCGCTTTCCGCGCCATGTTCTGCTCTGGCCGGTCCTGGTTCAGGGCGACAAGGCCGCTCAGCAAATCACCGAAGCCATAGAAGGTTTCAACGCACTGCCTGAGCGCGGGACGATCCCGCGACCTGACCTGATTATCGTGGCGCGTGGGGGTGGGTCCATTGAGGACCTTTGGGCATTCAACGAAGAAAATGTTGTTCGCGCGGCCGCCGCATCCGCGATTCCGCTGATCTCCGCCGTCGGCCATGAAACTGACACGACGCTGATCGATTTCGCGTCTGACCGCCGCGCGCCGACCCCGACCGGGGCTGCCGAAATCGCCGTGCCCGTTCGCGCTGAATTGATGGCCGGCCTGAATGAACAAGCCGACAGGCTGACACGATCCTTGATGCGTTTGATTGACCGCCGCCGGTCGGACTTTCGTTCAACGGCGCGGGCCTTGCCGCGACCTGAGGGATTGTTGTGGCCGCTGAGACAGCGCCTCGATCATGCCGGGGAAAGGCTCAAACCGTCTCTGGATATTCTGCTGCGCCGTCGCAGGGACCGTTTGCTTGCCGTGCTGGGCGGATTGCGCCCCGTCGCATTGAAGCGCGACCTGCTTGAAAAGACCCGGCGCCTGTCAGTGGCGGGCGAAAGACTGACCGCGTCAGGCCGCCGGCGAACAGCCATGCAACGTCGAGAGCTCGATGCCCTGTCTGCACGACTGGCCGCTCTGGGCCACGAATCTGTGCTTAGACGCGGATATGCTCTTGTACGTGACACGGACGGGGTGCTGGTCCGGGCTGCAGCCTCTGTGTCGCCGGGCGACCGGGTTGAGATCGAATGGAGCGATGGCCGGAAGGCCGCGAGGCTTGAAGGCGGCGATGCGGCACCAAAGCCGCGCGCGAAACGCAAAACCAAATCGCCGGGCAATGACAAGCAGGGGCAGTTGTTGTGAGCGGTTTCGGCTTTTGAACTTGCGTGTTAGATGAGTGTTATGAACACAGCTTTTGATGATGATTTCAGCGGCGAAGCGCTGCTTGAATATGGCGATGCGGATTTCATGATCCTGAAGCCCGGCGGCTATGTCGTGTGCGCGGTAACCGCCGAGCAAATCCCGTTGAACGATTTGCGCTATTGGAGCGCTGAACTTCAGGAAGCCTATCGCGACGCCAACACGTCAGTGGCGCGCTGGCTCGAAGTTCGCAAGGAGACAGGCCAATGATCGCAATTCTACTCATGTCGATGGTGTTGCAGACCGTTCCCGCGGACGATCCAATTGGCGATCTTCTCCACGCGGATGCCACCCTGCCAGCGGCTGTTGAACCTGCGTCGCGTATTGAAACGGCTGACGGCGTTATGGCTGAAGTTCAGTGCGTGGGTGAGTACAGCCAGGGCGGCATGATTATCTGCCGCGCGACACCGGGTACGGTCCTCTCACTGGGTGATCAAGGCGCGACGGCTGATCGCGATGGCTGGGCCGTCCTCGGCCTCAATCGCGATGCAGGCGCGAGTGTCGAATTCCGTGCGCAATTCCCGAATGGAACCAGTTTTTCCGAAACGCATGAGGTGACGCAACGCGAATACAATATTCAACGCGTGGATGGCGTTCCGCCCGCGACGGTTAACCCGCCTGCAGACGCCATACCGCGTATCCGGGCGCAATCGCGCCAGAAAGCCGCGGCCTATACATCGCGCTGGGAAGGCAATGGTTTTTCGGGCGGTTTTATTGAGCCTGCGGACGGTGTGATTACTGGCGTATACGGATCGCAACGCGTCTATAATGGCGAACCGCGCCGCCCGCATTATGGGCTGGATTTTGCCAATGAAACCGGAACGGAAGTCGTCGCGGTTGCTGACGGGATTGTCACGCTGGCTGAAGCCGACATGTATTATGAAGGCGGATTGATCTTCATTGATCATGGTCAGGGCTTTACCAGCGCTTTCCTGCATTTGAGCGAAGTTGATGTGGTTGAAGGTCAAATCGTTTCACAGGGCGAGCGCATTGGCGCGATCGGTTCGGGCGGTCGCTCCACGGGCCCGCATGTCGACTGGCGCATCAAATGGCGCAATCGCTATGTCGACCCGGCTCTGGTGCTTCAGGTCGATCCGTCCGACTTGCGGTAAATCGCCTTGTCCCAGCGCCTATGCACCCAGAACCATTGTTCGGGAGCTTCCAAAATGCGCTGTTCCAGGAATTGATTGATGGCTGTTACAGTCTCGACAATCGCTGTGGTCTTGTCCGGATTCTCGCTTGGAATGATGGGCGGATAAAACGTCATGCGGAATTTCGTGCCGCCGACGCGTCGCGTGATCACGGGGATGATTGGAACGCCCATCCGGATTGCGAGTTTTGTCGGACCAGGGGCTGTCATGGATTCATGCCCAAAGAAGGGCGCCGCGACGCCGTCATTCATCTTCTGATCGTTCATCAGGCAAACTGTCGTGCCGGCCTTTAAGGCTTGAATCAGAGCCTTGACGCCTTCGCCCCCTTTTGCCGTCAGCAATCGAATGCCGTATTCGAATCGCGATTTCAAAATCCGCTCATCGATCAGAGGGTTGTTGGCGTGCCGGTAGGTGATATTGAGGTCGAGCCCTGTCCAGGCCAGCGCCGCGCCCATCACTTCCCAGTTCGAGAAATGTCCGCTGATAACCACGGCTGCCTTGTCCGGGTCACGCATGAATTCGACATGCTCCAGTCCTTCAATTTCAACGTGATCGAGAACCTTGTCGCCAGCAAATTTATCCATGTGCGGCGTTTCACCCAACATGCGCCCGAACCCGTCCCACATGCGCGAGAGCAGGCGGTCGATCTCGGGCTTTTTCGCGTCAGGGAAAGCGCGCTGCATATTGATGCGCGCGACTTTGTGGGTCGATGTCAGCGGGCCGATAAAGCGCAAAATGGCACCGCCCGCCGCGGATGCCTTATCGAGCGAGACTGTTCGAAACGCGAAATGATAACTGTCCCAGAGGAAAGCTTCGGCGCGCCAGCCCATGCGTTGAAGAAAGGATGCGGTCATCAGGCTTACCCGTCTATCTGCGCTGGCTTGCGGCGTCCATGGCATCCTGCAAAAGGTCCGTGAAACGTACCGGTTCAGAAAACCGGGCTCTGACGGGCCAGACGGCGACATCGCCTTGTTGATCTGCGTCGATCCTCACCCAGTCTTTCTCGGTCGTGATCAGGCTTGCACCATGCGCAGACGCCAATTCCAGTAGCTCGGTTATTTCCGATTTTGAGTAGGGGTGATGGTCGGCAAAGCTGCGTGTGTCCACCAATTGGGCGCCGGCCTGAACAAGCGAGTCGAAAAACTTCTGCGGTCGTCCAATGCCGGCGAAGGCCAGGAGTGGGCCTTCGGGCAGGGCGCCGGTCGGTTTCAGCCAGGCCGTCAGAACCGGGATTTCAAGGTCAGACAGGCCAAGGCTTTCAAGATCAGGTTGGACATCGCCTGAACCGGTCATGACGATAATCGCGTCGGCGCGTGCGAGACCACGTGACACGGGTTCACGCAAGGGACCCGCGGGAAAGACGAGACCATTACCCCATCCGGCTTCACCATCGATGACGAGAATGGAGAGGTCCTTTGCAAGGCTTGGATTTTGAAACCCGTCATCGAGGACGACGGCTTTGGCACCGGAAGCGGCGGCTTGTCGGGCACCAAAGACGCGGTCCGGACTGATCCAGGTCGATGCCGTGCGGGCAAGCAGGCGTGGCTCATCGCCGGTCTCGCGCACGGTATGCTTGGCAAGCCTGATACGGACTGGTCCGCGCAGGCTGCCGCCATATCCGCGCGTCACGGCGTGGGCCGATATGCCATTGTCGTTGAGCCAGTCGAGTGCCGCGATGGCAATCGGTGTCTTGCCTGTCCCACCAAGGGTGAGATTGCCGATACAAATCACGGCAGGATCGACGGTTTCTGGCTCCGTCGCTGCGATCCGGCGCGCACCGGCCCAGGCGTAAAGCCCGGACAGAGGTGTCAGCGCGGCCTTGGCGATGGCGCCCAATGGGGATTTGGGCTTTTGGGTCCAGAAGGCCGGCGGCTTCATGACAAGGCTCCTGCCAGCAGCGGCCGCAAAGCCGTCATCGTCGTCGTCAGGGCCCCGCCCGAAGCAGTCGTCAGGGCCGCATCAACCGCCTCTCGCGACGGTCCGTGCCCCGCCCAGATGCCGGTGACAGCGTCAGAAATTTCAATCGCATCGGCGACTGTGAAAACCGCTCTCTGGTCACGATAGGCATTGAAAACATCATCAAAGCTGGCGGTGTAAGGGCCCGACAGGACGGCGCTGCCGCACCGGCTGGCCTCAATTGGGTTATGACCGCCGATGCCGTCAATCAGGCTGCCGCCAATAAAGGATGCTGCAGCCAGCCCATACCAGAGTGGCATTTCACCCAGCGTATCGGCAAGCCAGACCGAAGTCTCGGCTGTCGGCGTTTCGCCGAGCGAACGACGCGCCAGATTTAGCCCGCGCCCCGCAATCAACGCCGCCAGCGCGTCACCACGTTCGGGATGTCGCGGCGCCAGAACCATCAAGGGATTTGATTGCGTTTTTGACAGCAATTGATGTGCGCTGAGCAGGGTTTCGTCCTCGCCCTCATGTGTGCTGGCAGCCAGCCAGACCGGGCGGTCGGCGATTTCGGCCTTGATCGCGTTGAGCTCGGTTTGGTCCGCCAGAAGAACAGGTGCATCGAGTTTGAGATTGCCCGCGAACGGAATATCGGCGTCCAGGATTTGCGAGAGACCGCGCGCTGTGCGCTGGTCTGCCGCACCAATCCAGGAAAAAGCCGACAATAGGGCTTGCCCACTCGCGCGCCATTTCATCCAGCGTTCGAGAGAGCTGGTATTCATGCGCGCATTCACGAGGCTCATGGGAATACCCCGCGCCCGGGTTTCGAGTATCAGATTGGGCCAAATTTCGGATTCGGCAAATATCGCGGCGTCGGGCAGCCAGTGATCGAGAAAGCGACGGACAGGTCCGGGGCGATCAATTGGAATGAATTGATGGAACACACCATCGGGTGCACGGCGGGCAATTAATTCTGCCGAGGTCCGCGTTCCACTGGTCACCAGAATATGGGCATTTCCATGCTGCGCGCGGATCGCATCGATCAGGGTCAGCAAAACCAGAGATTCGCCGACGCTGGCGCCATGCATCCAGATCAATGTGCCAGCAGGTCTTTCAAGCGCATATCGGCCAAAGCGTTCGCCCAATCGCAACGGATCTTCCTTGCCCTTGCGCGCACGGCTGTGGAGCATGACGGCCGCAAACGGTCCAAGCGCCCATGTCAACGCGCGATAGGCGTAGAGCATGACGGGGGTGCCCATCAGCTTGGCTGTCCAGGGTTTCGGGCCGGCGCAGGCTCAATGATCGGTCCGCCACAGGCTTCATCGGCTTCTTGAGTGGCCGCATTCAGGCGGGTTTCGAGGTCCAGCCGCAAAGCCTCCATCGCGTCGCTATCGGCGTCCGGCGGGACGTATATGGGCTCTTTCCAGATTATGACGCCGCGCCCGAACGGGTAGGGCACAAAGAAACGATCCCAGGATTTGGCGACCAATTTATGGGTCACGGACCACGAAAAGATCATGATCGGTGCGCCGGTTGCCTGCGCCAGTTTGATGGCGCCCAGGCTGGCGCGCTGGCGCGGCCCGCGCGGCCCATCAATCGTTAGACCCATGCAGGCATTGTTCTCAACGGCCCGCGTCATGGCGCGAAAGGCGCTCAACCCGCCTTTTGCTTTGTCCTTGCGTGAATTGCGCGACGAGCCGCGAACAACGCCGATATTCAGGGTGCGCGCAAAGCGGGCGATAAAATCGCCTTCACGCGACCGGGATATCAGCATGGTCGGGTGCTGGTGGGCTTTCATGTCCCAACCCATAAATGAGAGGCCAATGCGCGAATGCCAAAAGGCCGCGACAACGCCGGTTTGCGTCGCAACCAGTGAATGACGATGTTCCAATCCGCGATGTTCCCAGCTTTTTGTAGCAGCGCAAAACCGCATGTAATTGGCCAGCAGCCATGCGACAGTGATTTGTACAGGCGCAAATTGGGTCAGTGATTTCAGCATGGCGTACCTTGCTCGCCCGAACCGAGACCCAGCGTCAAGCGGCGCGAACGGTTGCACACAGCGCGCCTGCCGCCTAAACCCGCGCGCAAACAGCCGAGAGCGCCATGAGCTACGACCTTACAGATCCTGATGACCGACACCGTGCGTGGAGTGACTATTTGTGGAAAGACCATGGCGTTTTGCGCCTGCGGTTTCACAACATGCACCCGATTGGGGACCAGGGTATGTGGCGTGCCAACCAGCCGTCTCCGAACCGGATTGCCTGGCTGGCAGACCAGGGATTCAAGACAATCCTGAATTTGCGTGGCACCCAGCCGGGCCGCCCCTATTACGATCTGGAACGCGAAGCCTGCGAAAAGCATGGGCTTGAAATGGTTGATTTGCCCTGGGGGTCGCGCGAAGCGCCCTATGTGGAGCGTATCGAAACCCTGATCGAGACGTTTGAACGCATTGCCTACCCCGCGATGATGCATTGCAAGTCGGGTGCGGATCGGGCTGGAATTGTTGCTGTTTTCTATGCGCTGACTCAGCTCAACATGCCGTTTGAAGAGGCGATGGAACATCTGTCTCTCAAATATCTGCATGTGAAGCAGGGCAAGACCGGCATGCTGGATTATTTTTTCGAGCAATACCGTTTGGCCAATGAAGAAAACCCGATTGAATTTCTTGACTGGGTCCGGACCCAATATGATCGGCAGGCCATTCATGATGGTTTCATGGGGTCGTGGTGGGGTAATTTCCTGACCGAGCGATTGCTGCGCCGCGAATAGGTCATCAGCCGTCTGCGAACTGTAGTCGGCTGAGCCGCGCATAGAGTCCGTCGCGTGCAACCAAATCGTCATGACGGCCTTCTTCGGCGACCTGGCCCTCATCCATCACATAGATCCAGTCAGCATCGCGTACCGTCGCCAACCGGTGTGCGATGACCAGCGTCGTGCGCCCCTCGGCCAAACGTTTCAGGGCGTCCTGCACGCGGGCTTCGGCTTCGGCGTCGAGCGCGCTGGTGGCTTCATCCAGCAACAGGACCGGCGCGTCTTTCAAAATGGCGCGCGCTATGGCGATACGCTGGCGCTGCCCGCCTGACAACTGACCGCCACGTGGTCCCACGGAAGTCGCATACCCATCAGGAAGCGCCATGATAAAGTCGTGTGCATCGGCGGATTTGGCCGCGGCGATGATCGCGTCATCAGACGCATCCAGTCGCCCGAACGCGATATTGGCGCGGACCGTATCGTCAAACAGTGTGACATCCTGACTGACCAGTGAGACCGCATTGCGAACCGATTGCGCTGTCACGTTACGCAAATCCTGATCGTCAATGCTCACTACTCCTTTGGTTGGGTCGTAGAGCCGCGGGATGAGATTGATGATTGTCGTTTTGCCTGACCCTGACGGTCCGACAAAAGCGATGGTTTTTCCTGCCTTTGCGGTGACCGATATATCGGCCAAAGCCGGTGCGTCCTCGCCATAGGCAAAGGAGACATTGTCCAGTTTGACGTCGCCTGTTGTTACGACGAGAGGCTTCGCACCGGGCTTTTCCAGAACCCTGTCAGGTTCGTCGATCGCGGCAAAAACGCGGTTGAGGACAGCAAAGCCTTCCTGCGCAACCGCGCTGAGTGTACCGAGCGATCGTACAGCCGGGGCCATCATGCCGATAGCGGTGATAAAGCCTATGAAATCGGCGATACTTGCGGCGCCCTGTGAAATGCGCCAACCGGCAAAGCCCAGAACGCCACCAAATG
>CAXBKM010000042.1:0-10640 GCA_963976265.1 uncultured Maricaulaceae bacterium | reverse complement strand
TTTCAAAGAAACTGGCCACTGCGTCGCCCTTTTCGCGCGCCAAAAGGATGCCGACACCAAACAATAATGCAAAGAAAATGATCGCCAGAATATTGCCCTCGGCCATGGCGGCCGCCGGGTTCTGGATGATATCCAGGATACGATCCCAAACGGACGGGGCCTGCATGGAAATCGCTTCGGGTGTCGCAGATGACAAGGCGTCTGCAGCGTTCGCACCGGGCCGGAAAATTGTCCCATAAACAAGTCCGATGACATTGGCGAAGAATGTGGTGATGAGATAAAGACCGACGGTTTTCAGGCCGAGTGAGCCCAGTTTGGCCGGCTCACGCATGGCGATGACGCCAGCCACAAGGGTCGTGAAAATCAAGGGGACAATCATCATGCGGATCAGCGCTATGAAGATGTCACCGAAGGGTTGGACGTAAGTTTCCAGCCAGCCAACAGCATCGTCTTTGAGTGTGTATTGAATGAGCAATCCGAAAAGAATGCCGAGAATCAGCGCGCCCATAACGCGTTTCCAAAGCGTAATGCCAAACCAGAAATTCATGTGAGCGCTCTCCCCGACCGACGATGTTTTCGTCAGGGTGTCACACTAGGCAGGATTCAAGAGGCGTCAACGCACCAATGTTTTAGCGCGGCGTTCCTAGCAGGCCCGCGCTTTTCAGCGTCAGGACGCGCAGGGCCATGAAACCCCAGACAATGCCGGTGATCAGCATGAAGGGGCCAAGCGCCCCCATGTCCGGAATGCGGGACACACCGATCAGGGCAATGGCGCCGACAACATTAAGTGTCGCGCGGGCCCAGGACACATCAAGATAGCGATGGGCGAGCTGGCGCGTGGACTGTGAGAAGAAACGCCGTGCTTGCGCCGCCGAACCGGTGTCATGACCGTGTCGATTGGGAAGCTCAGAGGCATTATGGGCATTTTGTAGCGTTCTCATATTTGTCACTATACGGAGTATTCACAAAACTGTCAAAAATGAATTTCATGTGTCGAAAGCCTTGATGCCAAATAGCAATAGACCCCCAACACCTAGTATTGGGGGTCGTCAAGCTGTCAATAAATGGTGTGTTTTGAGATCAGGCGGCTTCGGCGCGCAGCACGGCGGCGACAGCATTGACCACGGCGCCGATACGCACGGCGGCCTGAATCTGCTCAGCCGAAACGCCATGCTTGCGCAGCTCGGCTTCATGGCTGTCCATGCACATGCCGCAGCCATTGATGGCAGAAACGGTCATCGACCAGAGTTCGAAATCGGCCTTGTCGACACCCGGATTGGCGAGTGCGTTCATGCGCAGCTTCGCCGGCAGGGTTTTGTAATCTTTTGCCGAAACCAGATGCAGAAACCGGTAGTAGACATTGTTCATACCCATAATCGCAGATGCGGATTTGGCCGCCGCGACCGCTTCTGGTGACAGATGGGAGGCCGCCTCTTCGGAAAGGCTGGATAGCGTATTTGGTTCACCGACGGCGTGAGCGGCGGCCAGAAACGCGCCCCATTTCTTTTGCTCATCCAGGACGGATTCGCGTGCCAGACTCGACAGGTTGAGCTTCAAATCCTTGGCGTATTCAGGCAGGGCGCCTTTTAATGCGTCGAGGCTCATTTCTCTATTCCTTGGCGAAGGATTATTGGGGCGGATTATTATTGGGAAGGGCGTCGACCGCGCCGAAACCGGCCGTTCATTTCATCGGGGGAGGAAAGCGGAACTTGGGTTTCGACGCGGAAGCGTGAGCAGCCTGGAAGGGATCAGGCTGCCGGTTTCAGGACATCGCCGCCAACCGCGCGGTTGCACGGGCAAAGCTCGTCGGTTTGCAGGGCATCGAGCACGCGCAGCGTGTCTTCCGGATTGCGACCGACATTCAAATTGGTCACATAGACGTGCTGAACAGTACCATGCGGGTCGACAATAAAGGTCGCGCGGTATGGCACGCCTTCGTCGGAACGCACGCCGAGGGCATCAATCAACGAACCGGTTGTGTCGGCAAACTGCCACATGGGGAGTTTTTCGAGATCCGGATGGTCGCGCCGCCAGGCCAGCTTGACGAATTCATTGTCGGCAGAGCCGCCCATAACGACCGTGTCACGATCTTCGAACTCGCCATTGAGATCAGCAAAAGCCTTGATCTCTGTCGGGCAGACAAAGGTGAAATCCTTGGGATAGAAGAAGATCACTTTCCATTTGCCGTCAAAGCTGTCCGACGTGATCGGCTCGAATGCCGACTCGCCGTTTTCTTCATGGTTCATAAAGCCCGGCTTCACGCCTGTGACTTCAAAATCGGGAAGCTGTTCGCCGATACCCAGCATGCCATTCTCCTTGTTAATTGGTCCAATCGCCGATCTTGCCGACGGTGTTTCAAACTTGTGGGATTGATATGCCGCGCGCTCTTGTATAAATCCAATGAATTGTTTTTCTAAATGCAATAGGATGTATCAATAATCATGAGCGCGCCTCTCCCAACCCTGCGTCAATTGAGTTTTCTGCTCGCCCTGGCCGAGCACGCCTCTTTTTCCAGGGCGGCCGAGCGTTGTTTTGTGACCCAGCCAACGCTGTCCGCTGGAATCAAGGAGCTGGAGGCCATATTGGGTGTGACCCTCGTGGAACGCGGCGGGCGCGGCGCTGTTCTGACACCCGCAGGGGAAGTTGCGCTGAAACGGGCGCGCACAACACTGACGGAAGCTGAAGACCTGGTTCAGGCAACGCGCGCCGCCGGAGAGCCCCTGTGTGGGCCGTTCAAATTGGGTGTGATCCCGACCATCGCGCCCTTTTTGTTGCCCATGGCGGTCCCCGCGCTGCGCAAAGCCCATCCCAAACTTGAATTATTGCTTCGCGAGGATCTGACGGGGCGGCTCTATGAGGCCCTCAAGGATCGCCGGATTGATGCTGCGCTCATCGCTTTGCCCTATGAAGACCCCATGGTCGAAACCCAATCGATCAGCGCGGATGAATTTCTGTTCGCCTGTGCGCCAGATCATCCCCTCGCGGATCAAAAAACCGTCAGTCTGGAGGCGGTGACGCAAGAAAAACTTCTGCTGCTCGAAGACGGTCATTGTCTGCGCGATCATGCGGTCAGCGCCTGTGCGTCCAGTGCCGCGCGGTCTGATTTCGCGGCAACCAGTCTTCATACACTGGTGCAAATGGTCAAAGGCGGTGTCGGGGCTACGCTGTTGCCACGCCTGGCGCTTGATGGCGGTGTCGCCAAGGGGCTCGACCTGTCGATCATCCCGTTTGACCCGCCGGTGATTGGGCGCGATATCGGTATTGCCTGGCGGCACGGTTCAGCGCGTGAGGCCGAAGCGCGTCTGATCGCGGAAACGCTCAAAACTGCCATTACAAATGCGAAATCGAACTGAGATCGGGAGAGGGACATGGTGCGCAATCTCGCAAGTCTGGCAACCGGAGCCATCGTGGCGGCTCTGGTGGCATTTCTTGTCCAAACACTGTCGCACGAGATGTTTTCCGGTGCGGATGCCCTGACGGAGGTTCGGGTGGCCATTCTGGTCTCCTGGGCGTTCGCCGTGCTGGCAGGCGGTCTTGTCGCCATGAAGCTCAGCGGTGAAGTCTGGATGCCCTGGGCCATGGCGGGTCTTGTTCTGGCCTTCGCCGCGTTCAAATTCGTGACGGTCACGCATCCCTTATGGATGGTCGCTTTCGCACCGATATCCGTGGCGCTGGCCGCCTTTGCAACGATCAAGCTGTTTGGCTCAAAGACCTGATCCGGGTTTATCGACAAATATCACCGTGCTAAGGCTACCCGATCAACAATCGGGGAGGATTGCATGAGTGAGGACAACACATCGGGTGTCAAAACACCTGTCTGGTACTGGATTGTGGCGGTGCTGGCCGTTCTGTGGAATGGCTTCGGTGCCTTTGATTATTACATGACGCAATCGCGCAACGCCGATTATCTGGCCGCGTTTACCCCCGAACAGCTTGCCTATTTCACCAGTTTTCCAACCTGGTTTTCTGCCGTTTGGGCGCTCTCGGTCTTCGGCGCGCTGCTGGGCAGCCTGCTTTTGCTGTTGAGAAACGGGCTCGCCATTCCGGTCTTTATTCTGGCGACCCTCTGTTACGCGATAGCGCTGGTCTATAATTTCGGCCTGTCGGGCGGCATGGAAATCATGGGCGTGGCCGGTGTCATCACCAGCCTTGTTATTGGTCTGATTTTGATCGGGCTGTTGATTCTCGCTCGCTGGGGCAAGGCGCGCGGCATTCTGACCTGACCGATCGCGAATAGATCATTATGTTGGGGCTCCGATTCGCATGTTTTAAGGAGCCCTGACAGCCATGTCCGATACATATGACGTCATCATCATCGGTGGAGGCCCCGGGGGCTATAATTGCGCCATCCGCGCCGGACAGCTCGGCCTGAAAACGGCCTGCGTCGAGATGCGCGACACGCTGGGCGGCACCTGTCTGAATGTCGGCTGCATCCCGTCGAAAGCGCTTCTGCACACGTCAGAGCTCTATGAAGCTGCGGCCAAGGACTTTTCCGGCATGGGCATCTCGGTTGGCGATCTGTCCTATGACCTCGAAAAAATAATGGCCGGCAAAACGTCCACGGTAGATGGCCTGACCAAGGGCATTGCGGGCCTGTTCAAGAAAAACAAGGTCGACCATATCGCTGGCAAGGGCCGGATTGCGGGGACAGGTGTCGTTGAGGTCGAGGGCGCTGACGGCAAAACGCAAACGCTGAAAACCAAGAATATCGTTATCGCGACGGGCTCCGAGCCCACGCCGCTCCCCGGTATCGAGATCGACGAGAAACGGATTGTGTCGTCGACAGGCGCTCTGGCCTTGGACAAAGTGCCAGGCCACCTCGTTCTTATTGGGGCGGGCGTCATCGGACTGGAACTGGGATCGGTCTGGCGCCGATTGGGCGCCAAGGTCACCGTGGTCGAATATCTCGACCGGATTTTGCCGGGCATGGACAGCGAGATTGCCAAACAGGCGCAGCGCCTGTTCAAGCGTCAGGGCTTTGATTTCAAACTGGGTCGCAAGGTGACCGGCGTCGATACCGGCGGTGACATGATGTCGGTGGAAACCGAAGCGGCAGCGGGTGGCTCGCCGGAAACGCTGAGCGGAGACGTCGTGCTCGTCTGCATTGGCCGGCGTCCCTATACTGATGGCCTGGGGCTTGAAACAGTCGGAATTGAGACAGACAAGCGCGGCGTGATCGCCAATGATCATTTCAAGACCAGCGCCGATGGTGTCTGGGTTGTCGGCGATTGCACGTCGGGGCCTATGCTCGCCCACAAGGCCGAAGACGAGGGCGTTGCGTGCGCCGAACTGATTGCTGGCAAGGCGGGACATGTGAATTACGGCGCCATCCCTGGCGTGGTTTACACCGCGCCTGAAATTGCATCGGTGGGCGCGACCGAGGACGAGCTGAAAGAACAGGGCCGTGCCTACAAGGTTGGCAAGTTTTCCTTCATGGCCAATTCGAGGGCCCGGGCGAACCATTCAACTGATGGCATGGTCAAATTGCTGGCTGATGCGGAAACCGATGAATTGCTGGGCGGCCATATGATCGGCACGGGTGTCGGCGAGATGATCGCCGAACTATGCCTGGCGCTGGAATTTCGCGCGTCGTCTGAAGATGTCGCACGGACATCCCATCCCCACCCGACGATGACCGAAGCAATCCGCCAGGCCGCGATGGGGGTTGAAGGCTGGACGATGCAATCCTGATCGTCCTGTCACGCGACATTAACGCTCATAACACAATCTTGAGCCTCACAATGTGGTCACAGTGATAGGGTATCCATTTGGGTATTCGACAAGAACCAGCGAGCCTTTATGCCGAATCGACCGTCACATAGCCCGCAACAGATCCGCACGCAGCGCCTGCAATTGGTCGCTGTAACCGCGGAATTGGCGCGCCTTCAGATTGAGGATCGCGACGCGTTTTTCCGAACACTTGATGTGATGCCGGAAGTGACATGGCCGCCTGAGCTTATGGATGGCGATGCCCTGCACTGGTTGCAGGAAAATGCCAGGGCAGACGCGGCGATCACCGGGTGGTTGCTGTGGATATTTATCTGGCCGGGCGCGGGTGGACAGGCCGGACGACTGGTCGGTGCGGGCGGGTTCAAGGGCGAACCCGATGAAAATGGCGAGGTCGAAATCGGCTATTCCATGCTGATCTCGTTTCGCGAGCAGGGTCTGGCAACGGAAGCTGTGGAGGGCTTGTTGAGCTGGTCGGAGCGCGACCCTCGCGTCAAGCGCATCGTCGCCAAAACCCTGCCGCATCTGGCAGCGTCACGCCGCGTTCTTGAGAAAACCGGCTTTGTTGAAAAAGGCGAAGAGCAGGACGAAGGCCGAACCCTTATTCGCTATGAACGTGAAGGGCGAAGCGCCAAGGCCGCTTAATCGCTCCCGTCCAGTAATGTCCGCATTTGATCAAGATAGGCAATCCAGGCCTTCCGGCCCATGCTCGTCAGTTTCGCAGTTGTTTGCGGGCGCTTTGAGACAAACGCCTTGGTTATCTTGATATATCCGGCCTCTTCCAGCTTTGTCAGATGAACCGACAGATTTCCATCGGTCGCGCCCGTGCGCTCGCGCAATTCGCTGAATGTGGCGGCGTCGAGCGACGACAGATAGGCCATCACACCCAGCCGCAGCTTGCCGTGTATGACGTCGTCGAGCGCTGCAGCGTTGAAGCCGGCTTCACTCATCGGCTACTCTCGGCTCCTTGCCCATCATACGAAAGCCGGGGATGACAGCGGCAAACAGGATTACGGTCGCGATCATCAGATAGAGCTCTGCTCGACCATAGAAGGCGGGCGACAGGCCAGCGCCGGCCATTGACATCCAGGCGGGACCATACAGCCATTTTTCGCCCGAAAGCGCCGCGGTGACAGAAAATGCGAGCGCATATCCAAACAATGAAATGGTCAATATGGAATCGAACAATACCGGTGACGCATCCAGCGCCGTAACGGAAATAATGATGCCACCCACATAAAGGACGGTTCCGAGGCCGACAAAACGCCAGATCGTACGCGACACTCTGTTGCCAACTGAGCCGCCGCCCGGCTTGCGCGCCATGCCGCGCGAGGCAAGTGCTTGGAGTGTGGTGCCTGTGATTCCGAAAATCAGCCACACCGCCCCGACATATTGCGCCGCGATGCCGACCTGATCTGCGACAATCGCCCAGTGCGTGATGCACGCCAGAATGGCAAGCCCGCCCCAGATAACCAGAAACCGTCCGCCGATTAACGGCGCATTCTGTCCGGATTCTGCAACGCTTCGCAAATAGTCCAGATCGGTTTGAGAGGTGTCATTCATGACTGTCTCCAAATAACTTTATAAATCAAAGTATCAATATTCTCGGAGGATGCAAGAGGTTTATGAATGAAAGGGGCGCGTGGGTTTGCCGCGCGGCCTCGCTCTGGCTGAAAGGTTTATCGCCGCCCGGCGCGAGGATGTGCCGCTGCATGGGCCGCGACCAGTCGCGCAGGCTCAATATCGGCATAGATCTGCGTCGTTGAGAGTGACGCGTGACCCAGCAATTCCTGTATCGCGCGCAAATCGCCGCCATGCGCCAATAAATGCGTCGCGAAGGAATGACGCAGCGCATGCGGTGTCGCGCTGGCAGCGAGGCCAAGACGTGATCGCAAATCCACCATCAGCTTTTGAATCGGCCGCGCGCCGAGAGGGCCGCCGCGAATGCCGCGGAACAGGGCTGACTCTGCGTCCAGCTGATAGGGGCAGGCCGAAACATAGGCCGCGACGGCATCGTGCACGGCTGGAAGAATTGGTACGATGCGCATCTTGTCGCCCTTGCCGGTAATCCGCAAAACCTCACCGAGCGGAAAATCCGCTCCGGTCAGGGAGAGCGCTTCGGCAATCCGCAGACCGCATCCATAAAGCAGGGACAGAATGGCGGCATCACGCGCCTCGACCCAGGCTTCGCGGCCTCGGGCTTGCGTTTCATCGATGAGCTGGCGCGCCGCGTCTTCAGAAACAGGCTTTGGCTTCGGGCGTGGACGCTTCGGCCCCTCGACCAGTGCCAAAGCGGGTGCGGTGACACCCCAACGACGATCCAGGTAGGCATAGTAGCTGCGCACAGCGCTCAAGGCGCGGGCCAGCGTGGCCGGTCCAACACCCTCGCGTCGCCGCGAGGCGAGCCAGGCACGAAAATCGCTGGCTTTCAGACCGCCCAGAGATGCAATTGATGCAGGCTCGCCACGGTGCTGCGCCATAAACCCGAGAAAATTTGCAGTATCTCGGCCATAGCCATCCAGCGTTTTCGGGCTGGCCCGTTTTTCACCAGCCAAATGGTCCAGCCATAGCGACAGCGCCTGATGGGCTGGAAGGGTCAGGCCTTCGCGATCCATGGCCCCATTCGCCGCTCAATGGCGCGCGCCAGAAAGTTGAGGAATTCCGTGCCCTGACCTTCAGCAAAGGCAGCCACATCGCGTGCGCCAATCGCCAGAATCGCTTCGCGCCCATTCACGTCCATTCGTGCCAGCGCGTGTGAGCCAACGGCCTGGCCATAGAGCGCATGGGCTGTGCCCGGTGAGGCCGGTCCGGTAAAGTCATTGTCTGAGCCAAGAAGTTGGTTGGCGAGCCCCGGTGCCGCCGGTTTCACCGACAGGCCGTCGCGCAAAGGGGCTGTGCCCTCAACAAAAATGCGAATCTCGTCAATCGCCAGAATGGCCGGGATATCGCTGGCCAGTCGCGTATCGAATGCAGCCAGATCGTCGCATTCCATCAGGCTGAGCGTTGCAACATGGGTCTGCGACAATATTGCCAGATTGGCGCGTGCATGACTTGCCAATTCCGCCCGCGCTGCTTTCAGGCGGCGATTTTCCTCGAGCAGTCTGGCGCGCGCCGCAGCACCAAAGTCGATGACTTCGCCGCTGAGGTCATCGCCGGCCAGCCGCGCCATCAATTCGGTGTCCCTGCGGACCCAGTCCGGGTCAGCCATCAGCGCGTCCCGCATCGCGTTCATATCCAGACAAGCTGGCGCGTTTGCGCCATCTCCCGCTTCCATCATCTTTTCCCCACCACCGGTTGATCCGATTGATTGTGGGGTCACTCTTAACCCGCAGGTGGTTGGTTTTCCCTTAATGGTGCTGCTCGCGAAAACGTGAAATTTCTGTCCGAATTGTTCAAGGGCAATTGGCTTCCTCCCTGCCAGAATGAAAAAAAGCGGGGAGTTTTTATCATGCGTTTTTTAATGCTTGCAGCATTCGCAACCCTGGTGCTGACACCTCATGCTTTCGCGCAGGAGGGCGCGCCTGTCGGTGCCGCCACGCCTGACTGGTTCAGTGAGTATATCGACTACATGACACGCAATGGTGGTCGTTGGGCGACAGACAATACCGATCACAGAACCGAAGACGACCCTGTGGACGCCTGGGTTATGGTGTTCAGTCCCGAATTCGACGGCGCGTCCCTGTCTGCCCGGCTGTTTTCGATGACCGGAGATATAGAGAGTATCGATTATTGGCTGTTCGACGGATACTGGGATGCGGCCAGGGGTGAGGCCTCTCTGGTGCAGACCGGCTGGGGCGGCGCGCTGGGCATTGGCCCGATCTGGCAAATCGACGAAACAACAATTCGAAGCGAACAGGTGTTTTCAGCGCCGGAGGGGCCGGTTCAGACGATCGCACATATCTTTGTCATCACCGGTCCTGACGAGCACATCACGCGGACTGAAACGCGTGTCGGCGACGGAGACTGGATCGAAGGCCAGAGCCATACCTGGGTCCGCGAGGGCTGAAACAATATCCCCCCGAGCCTCGCCTGAACGGGTGAGGTGAGCGTAGTCTCGCAGATGTGATTCCATGAGCCGATTCACATCTGCGGGATAACGTTTGACGCAAGCACTGAAAATCCGGGCCGCCGTGCTCTTTCCGATGCCCTTGCCGGAGGCATTCGATTACGCTGTGCCGCAAGGTATGGAAGTGGTGCCGGGCGATCATGTCATGGCGCCGCTGGGCAAACGGTCCGCGCGCGGCGTGGTCTGGTCGCTCGCCCATGATGACGGTACGCGCAATCTCAAAACTTTGGACAGCGTGATTGGCGGCGCGCCTCTGGCACCGGGCAATCTGAAATTCATCGACTGGGCGGCGCGCTATCTTGTGGCATTGCCGGGCATTGTCTTGCGCGCCATGTTGCGCGGTGAGGACGCCTTGAAGGCCTCCCCAACGGACACATTCTATCAATTGTCGGGTAACGACCCCGCCCGGATGACCGACGCGCGCCAGCGTGCGATGGACGCGGCGCATGCTCTGGGCGAGGCCAGCGCAGCTGATCTGGCACGCGAGGCCGGGGTTAGTTCGGGTGTTGTAACGGGTCTGTGCAAGGCGGGGGGGCTGATCCGGACCGAGCGAGCTACCGATTTGCCGTTTGATGTGCCCGACCCGGAAAAACCGGGCCTCGACCTTAGCGATTTACAGAAGGATGCCTCGGCGACGCTACGACGCCTGATTCAGGCGGGCGGATTTCAATCTGCCTTACTTGATGGCGTCACCGGGTCTGGCAAAACCGAAGTCTATTTTGAAGCCATAGCCGAGGCTTTACGCCAGAAACCGGATGGCCAAATTCTTGTTCTGCTCCCCGAAATTGCTCTGACACAGGCCATTATGAGCCGTTTCAACACCCGATTTGTCATCGCCCCCGGAATG
>CAXBKM010000041.1:0-10742 GCA_963976265.1 uncultured Maricaulaceae bacterium | reverse complement strand
CACGCGCCGGTACAAAAATAATGCCGTAATCGCCAAAATCATTGGCCTCGGCAAAACGGCGCAAGCGCGGCTCGGTATCGAAAATCTCGATCATCACGGCGCCATTCATTTCGCTGGCCAGAAACAGCGCACGCAAATGGTCGGGGCGTGGATCGCCGGTAAAGGCCTCATCGGTTTCTTCAGAACCCAGTGGGACAATGGCGGCATAGACGGACGTATCGAGAAAAAGATCGTAAAAGGCCGCGCGCTGGCTTTCGTCCTGCGCACCGGCACGAACCGCCGCATCCAGCCGTGTTTCCGGTTCCTGGGCTGCCGACATGGCTGACACGGCCAACCAAAAGACCGCCAAAAAGGTCACAAAACGCATCAAAACCCCCATCACTATATTCCCGGCCCAATATATCCCCGCCCATGCAATTTAGCAGCCGAAATTCATCTTGTCCCGTCCGAACCCAGTGCGGTCATGCCACGGCCTGAAAATTGCAGTTTTCATCTGCTAGCGAAGGAAAAACCTGATGGGCGTGTCAAACTGGACCAAATTCCTGTTCGCAGGTGCGCATGGCCGATTGGAAAATCGCTCCAACAGCTTTACCGCCATCCGGATCGGCTTTGCTTTTCTCGTGCTTTACGGCCACGCCATCATGCTGCCCCAGGGCCTGCCAATCGAGGGGCAATGGGCCGTAATCGTTGATACCGCGGTCCAGTTTGCCCTCGACGGCTTCTTTATCCTGTCGGGCTATATGATCGCCGCCAGCCTGATCAATCGCCGCGACATGCTCAATTTTACCGCATCGCGCGTATTGCGGATTTTCCCCGGCCTGATCGCGGCGGCCGTAATCTTGTGGCTGGTGGTCGGGCCGTTGTTTACGTCGCTCAGCTGGGCCGAGTACTTCACCCACAGCGCGTCGCTCTCCTTCCTCGCCAAAATCATATTCCAGATCAATCCGCAGGCCGATTTGCCCGGCGTGTTTGCCGGTCATCCCTTGACCGACATGAATGGCCCGCTGTGGACGATCCGCTATGAATTGCTGGCCTATCTGGCCGCTGGTGTGCTGGCGGTGATGGGTATCTTTCGCAGCCGTTGGGGTTTGCTGGCGCTGTTTGTTGCGATCGCCCTGATATCCGATCTCGAAATGGTTTGGCCGTATGACGGCATGGGCGCGGGCACGGCCTTTGCCGCAGCCCGCTTTGGCGGCGCTTTCCTGACCGGGGCCGTATTCTATGCGTGGCGGGACCGCATTCCCCTGTCAGCGGGCTGGGCGGTCAGTCTGGTTGTTGGCGCCATCTTGCTGGCGGACACGCCCTCGTCGATGATCGTCGGGCAAATCGCGATGGCCTATGTCACGCTCTGGCTCGGATTCATGGCGATACCGGGCAAAACCGGTCACGCCATCCGCAATGTCGAGGACGTGTCCTACGGCGTTTATATACTGCACTGGCCCATCGGGCAGATGGCGCTCGCCCTTTATCCAGGCATCACGCCGCACGCCCTGCTGCTGGTGATGGCACCATCGGCATTGCTGGCCGGTTGGCTGTTGCGCGTGCTGGTCGAGAAGCCTGCACTCAACGCCAAGGCCGATATCGTCGCCGCCTTGCGAGGGCGCCGCGATCAGGCGGCAAAACCTGCGTAGAGCAGGATCGCGCCGAATATCAACGTACCGATACCAAATATCCGAAGCAGACCTGCTTTCAGCGGAATGCGTGCGACAAGGGCAAAGAAACTGCGGCTGGCGGCCAGCATCAACGCGCCTTCAATCAACGCCGCCCAACCGACAATCGTGACCAGGATCGCGGCCCAGTCGCTCCATACATTGTGGAATCCGACGATAATCAAACCCATGACCAGGGCGACAATCCCGCCAATATATCCCAGCGCGGGATTGGCCTGAAAATCGTCCATCATCGACTCAAACCGCTTGGGGTCGAGGATCAATCCGATCCCGGCAGCGCCCATATAGAGCCCCAGGCATCGCGCGAAAATTTCTGTCATTGTCAGATCAGCAAACATCAGGACCTCCCCTTTTACGCGAACAAATTCGCGCCTCAGGGGAAGTAAAGTCAATGCGGCAGCATGTCCCGCTCTGCCTACCTGGCGTAATCAGGCCCGAAACGGGTCGGTGACGACGATGACGTCCTCGCGCTCCGGACTGGTCGAGACCATGGCGACCGGCACACCGATCAGCTCTTCGACGCGGCGCACATATTTGACCGCTTCTGCGGGCAATTGCCCCCATTCGCGTGCGCCCTTGGTTGATGCACTCCAGCCGTCAATCGTTTCATAGACCGGTGTGGCGCGGGCCTGCAGACCGCGTTCGGGCGGCAAGCGGTCATAGCGCTCGCCATCGATATCGTAGGCGACACAAATCTTGAGCTCATCAAACCCGTCCAGCACGTCGAGCTTGGTCAGGACAATGCCATCAATACCGCCGACCAGGACTGCCTGACGCACCAGAACCGCGTCGAACCAGCCACAGCGGCGCTGGCGGCCGGTGACAACGCCAAATTCATGGCCGCGCTCGCCCAGTGTCTGACCGTCGTCATCGTGCAATTCGGTCGGGAAAGGCCCCTCGCCGACGCGCGTCGTATAGGCCTTGACGATACCCAGCACATAGCCCGCACCCTTGGGGCCCACACCGGTTCCGGCAGAGGCCTGACCGGCCACGGTGTTCGACGATGTCACATAGGGGTAGGTGCCGTGATCGACGTCGAGCATCGTGCCTTGCGCGCCCTCAAACAGGATTTTCTTGTCATCGCGAATGGCCGCTTCCAAATCACGCCAGACCGGTGACATGTGCGGCAGTATGTGGGGCGCAATATCGAGGAGTTTCTCAACCAATTCGGCGGCATCAATCTCGGCCTCGCCCAGGCCACGGCGAATGGAATTATGGTGGTAGAGCAGGTCTTTCACCTTGGCGGGCAGGCTGTCCGGATCAGCCAGATCACACACGCGAATGGCGCGGCGACCGACCTTGTCTTCATAGGCCGGGCCGATACCGCGCCGCGTCGTCCCGATCGCCATGCCGTCATCGCGGTTTTCACGCAAACCGTCGAGATCGACATGGACGGGCAGGATCAGGGTCGCGGTCTCGGAGATTTTCACCAGATCGGGTGTGATCTTCACACCTTGCGTTTCGAGGCGGGCTTTTTCGTCGCGAAACGCCCAGGGATCAACGACAACGCCATTGCCAATGACCGACAATTTCTGGCGAACAACGCCAGACGGAAACAGGGAGAGCTTGTAGACCTCATTGCCGACGACCAGCGTATGCCCGGCATTGTGACCGCCCTGAAAACGGGCCACGACATCAGCACGATGCGACAGCCAGTCAACAATCTTGCCCTTGCCTTCATCGCCCCATTGAGCGCCCACGACTGTGACATTGGCCATGACAAAGGCCCTTTCATGACAAAACCCTAACGCGGCTCACGCACTCGTGACCTGCCGCGCGCGGTGTAACAGCCTAATGTGACTCGTCAAAGCTGTGTGATGCAGCCGAGTCGAATTTCGAGGGGGTTATCATGTTCATCAAATCCATCCTGATCGCAGGCATTGCTGCCGCATCGCTGACCGGAGGTCTGGCTATGGCACAGCAGGGACCACCACCTGGCTGCGCGGATATCGAACATTTCAACGATTTCGATTTCTGGGTCGGCAACTGGAATGTCTATGGACCGAACGGCCAGTTGGGCGGCACGAACATCATCACCAAGCGTCATTCTGATTGCCTGATCATGGAAGAATGGACCAATACCGCCGGAACTGGCGGGACATCGATGAATTTCTTCGACCCCAGTATCAATCAGTGGCGACAGGTCTGGATGAGCGCCAATACCTTCATCGATTATACCGGCGGCCTGAATGATGATGGCGCGATGGCGCTGGAAGGCACGATTACAAACTTTGGGCCAGCCGGTCAGACCTCCGCGCCTTTCAGAGGCGTCTGGACGCTGAATGAAGACGGCAGTGTGACCCAGCACTTTACCCAGTATGACGCCGATAATGATGTCTGGAATGACTGGTTTATCGGTACTTATGTGCGCATGGAAAATGATCCGAACGCACCACATGACGCCGCGTCCGAGGATTAGACTCCCGGTCCCTTTGTCTACTTGGACGCACGTGGAACGCCGCCGGCCCCCCCGGCGGCGTTTTCCATTTCAGTCTCGAATTATTTTTGCTTTAACCGCCGAAGCGATAGCCGACGCGGATGCCGGCATTATCCAGCGCCTGATTGCGGCCATTGCCCAGAATCTGGCCATGCGAGATGTGCTCGTAATAGACGCCAATGCTGACCCGGTCACTAAGGTCGTAATCCATGCCGAATGTCGTGTGGAACAACCAGTGCTCCCCCATCAGCGAGCGCGTCGTCGCCAGGCGGATGCGGTTGGGGTCGCTGGGCGGTGCCGTGCGATCAATATCGCGCACCCCGTCATTATAGGAAATTCCGGAACCCAGATTGACGTGCAAATTGTCAGTCAGGTCGAACGTCCAGTCGAGACCGGCTGCGCCAAAATTGGTCAGGCTGTTGGAATTGAACGAGCCGTATACGTAGGGGCGTGGCGACCAGATGATGTCGAGGAAATCCGGCGATTCAAAATAAATGCCGACGGTATAGTTCGGCCCGTCTTCGACATGGTCCGACAGGTCATGCGCGGTCACACCCAGGCGAAATTCCGTGCCGCGATCATCGGCCAGAGCCGGTGCAGCAAAACAGGTGACAGAACCAATGGCGACAAGCGTACGAATGAACACGGGCAATACCCCTCTAAAATCAGTTGTGAGTCACTCTATAACCAAGCCCGCGCTCAAGAGAAAGCCATCGTCTATTTGCGGCCAGCCTCACTATAGGCCCAATCAAGCCAGGGGCAGAGCGCCGCGACATCATCGGCGTCCACCGTCGGCCCGCACCAAATGCGCAATCCCGGCGGTGCGGCGGGGTGCGGAGTGACATCCAGCGCCGCGTTTTCCCGCTCCAGCAAAGAGCCCATCTTGCGAGAAATTTTCCACTGCTGGTGCGCGTCCATCGCCGCGACTTTCGGGTCGGCAAATTTCAGGGTCACACTGACCGGGGAACGACAGGCCGCATCCTCGCACATCCAGTCGATCCAGTCGGTGCGCTCCACCCACTCTGACAGGGCTGCGAAATTGGCCTCAACACGGGCGTGCAGGGCCGACACGCCGCCTTCGCGCATCGCCCATTTCAGCGCCAGCAGATAATCCTCGATACACAAGAGCGACGGCGTGTTGAGCGTCTTGCCGGCGAACAGGCCCTCATTGAGCCCGTCCTTGTTATAGAGCTGCAACAGGCGCGGCACCGGCCAGGGTGGACGATAACTCTCCAGCCGTTCCAGCGCGCGCGGTGATAAAACGACCATGCCATGCTGGGCCTCGCCGCCCATTGCCTTTTGCCAGGAGAAGGTCAGCACATCGATCTTGGGCCAGTCGAGCGGCATGGCAAAAGCCGCAGACGTCGCGTCTGCTATCGTCAACCCTGTGCGGTCCATGCTGATCCAGTCAGCATTGGGTACGCGCGCGCCCGCCGCCGTGGCATTCCAGGTAAAGACGATGTCGCGGTCCGCGCCTGCCTGATTGAAATCGGGTGTCTGGCCATAGGGCGCGGTGAAAGTCCGCAAATCGTCGAGCTTTAATTCATCGCAGGCATCGACGTGCCAGCGCCGACCGAACTCATCCCAGGAGAAGACATCCACACCGCGCGCGCCGAGCATCGACCACATCGCCGCTTCCATCGCGGCAGTATCCGATCCGCCCAGCATCGCGACGCGATAATCGCTCGGACATTCCAGCAGTGCGTGGGTGCGTTCGATCGCTTCGTTGATTTTTGTCAGGCCCGCCGGTGCGCGATGGCTGCGTGAAACAGCGGCCCCGCTTAACGCATCGAGCGACCAGCCGGGATGTTTCTTCGTGGGTCCGCAGGAAAACCGCGGATCAAAAGGACGAAGATGTGGTTTGGCACTGTCGGACATGGGCGCAGCGATTCCCCTTTAGCATGCGTCTTCGCTACTCCTGTGATGGGTGCGGGGCAAGCCCGCCTTGCAAACTTGTGCGTTGACGGGCGAGCGCCCTCAAGCGACAAGCCCGCCCATGAGCTTTCGCGACCTGTTCGATCTGCCCGCTGACCACGCCTATTTCAACTGCGCCTATATGGGGCCGCTCCCCAGAGCCGCTTATGAAGCCGGCGTGGACGCCTATGCCCGGAAAACCCGGCCCTGGCGGGTTGATGTACAGGGCGATTTTTTTGACGGTCCTGACGCACTGCGCGCGCAAGCGGCGCACCTGTTCGGCGCCACCGCTGACGATATCGCGCTGGTCCCGGCGGCCAGCTATGGCCTTGCCACAGCGGCAAAAAACCTGACCCCCCGCCCGGACAGTGAAATCCTGGTTCTGGCCGAGCAATTTCCGTCCAACGTTTACACATGGCGCGATCTGGCCCGCGAGACCGGCGCAAAAATCCGGACCGTTTCGCGGTCGGACAATCAGAGCTGGACCGAAGCCGTTCTGCCTGCCATTGGCACCAACACCTCCATTGTCGCCGTCCCGGAAGTCCACTGGGCTGATGGCGGGCGACTGGATCTGGGTGAGGTTGGCGCAAAGGCACGTGCGACCGGCGCAGCGCTGGTTCTCGATCTGACCCAGTCACTGGGGGCTGCGCTGTTTGATCTCGATGCAATCCAGCCCGATTACGCGGTCGCGGCGGGCTATAAATGGCTGCTCTGCCCCTATGTGGTGGGCTTTCTTTACGTTGCCCCACACCGGCGTTCCGACAGCCCGCTGGAGCAGAACTGGATCGTGCGTGACCGCGCCGAGGACTTTGCCCGGCTGGTCGACTATGCCGACGACTACGCGCCCGGCGCGCGCAAGTTCGACATGGGCGAACGCTCATCTTTCCAGCTCGTCCCGGCGGCCCTGGAATCTCTCAAACTGATTAATCAAACGGGGCTGGATACCATCGCAGCACGCACTGCCGAAATCACGGCGGAGCTGGCCGAAATCGCGCGCCCCTTTGGAGCCCATGCCGACACGCCGGACCGCGCCGATCACTATCTGTGCCTCTCCCTGCCGAACAATGCGCCCGGCGATCTGGCTTCCCGACTGGGCCGGCACAATGTCCATGTCTCGCAGCGCGGCGCACGCCTGCGTGTCACGCCGCATCTTTACAATAACGCCGCAGATTTGGCGTGTTTTGGCGAGGCGCTGAAAGCCGAACTGTCATGACAGCGGCCCGCGCGCCGGGTTTGCGCGACTGGCTGGAATTGCTCCTCCTCGCAATCATTTGGGGAACAGCCTTTGTTTTCATTGATGTCGGCCTGAACAGCGTCTCACCGGGCGGTGTCGCCTTCATCCGTTTAACGCTCGGCGCGGTCATTCTGGCGCTCTACGCACGATCACGCGGGCATCATTTCCCGGCTCTGACCGATCCGAAATGGCTGTGGTGGATGGCGCTGGGGTTTTTCGGCAATGCCCTGCCCTTTTATCTGATCCCGTGGGCGCAACAGGACATCCCGTCCGCGCTTGCCGGAATCTTGCTCGCCGTGATGCCGCTCTCAACCGTCGTGCTGGCGCATTTCTTTGCCGGAGAACGCATGACGGGCTGGAAGTTCGCCGGATTTCTGGTCGGGCTGGTCGGGGTAATCATCCTGATCGGGCCGTCCGCGTTGGCGGATCTGGGCGGGCCAAAATTTTTGGCGCAGATTGCGGTCCTGGTCGCGGCTCTGGCCTATGCCGTCAATGTCATCATTGCGCGCCGGGCACCAGGCATGCCGGCCTCATTGTCGGCGGCAGGCATGCTGATTGGTGCGTCCCTGTGGGCCGCCCCTTTGGGTATCTGGCAGGAAATCGCATCAGAGCGCACGTTTGACATCTGGGCCTGGGCGTCTGTCGTCTGGCTCGGCATTGGACCAACCGCGATAACCTCAGTCATCTATTTGCGCCTGATCACGAATGCCGGTGCCAGCTTCATGGCAACGGTCAATTATCTGGTTCCGATCGTGGCGGTTATCGCGGGACTGGCGCTGGGAGAAGCTATCGGGTTGGGCGCCATTTTGGGCCTGACCGTTATCCTTGCAGGAATTGCGATTGCCCGGCGGAGTTAGTCGCCTTTATGCAAAGTCCAGCCATGATCAACGGGACCGTGGCCTGTGCCATAACCGGCTGCGTACCGGATGGCTTCATGCAGATAACGCCCGGCGGATTCGACGGCGTCGGGCAGGTCCTGACCCCTGGCGATTCCGGCCGCAATCGCTGAGGCGAGTGTGCAGCCCGTGCCATGTGTATTGGTGGTGTCGAGACGTTGGCTCTCGAAAACATAGATTTCCTTGCCACGCACCAGAACATCGCGAACCGTTGTGCCGGTCAGATGCCCACCCTTGATGAGGGCGGCGTTTGCGCCGAGCGCAATGATTGCCTTGCCCGCCGCGACCTGTTCGTCGGCATTGGTCACGGGCAAACCGGTCAGGGCTTCAGCTTCCGGTGCGTTGGGCGTGACCAGAAAGGCCTGCGGTAAAAGATCATCACGGATCGCTGCGAACGCATCGTCATCAACGAGCCGGTCACCCGATGTGGCAACCATAACCGGGTCCAGAATGAGCGGAATGTCAGGCGCAATTCCCGCCAGCGTTCGGGCGATGATTTTGACTGTACTGGCCTGTCCCAGCATGCCGGTCTTGATCGCGTCGGCGCCGATATCACCCAGAACCGAGCGGATTTGCGCATCGATTATTGTATCGGGGACGGGGTGGATATCTGTCACGCCCTGCGTATTCTGAACCGTCACGGCAGTCACCGCCGTCATCGCATAACCGCCGCAGGCGGTGACAGCCTTTATATCGGCCTGAATGCCAGCACCGCCGCCAGAATCAGACCCGGCAATCGCGAGTACGCGTCCTGTTTTACCCATGTGAGCCCCCCAAAGGCTCAGGCCAGCTGTGACCAATTTGCGACGCTGGGGGTTTCAAAACCCCACAAATCGCAATCCGGTCTGGCCCTTCCCAATCCGTACGTGTAAAGGCTGCGGCCCTGAATATCAAAGAGGCAAGGCGACCCATGAGAGAACTCTGATAATCGAAAGCGGCTGATTGATCGCTTTCACCGGCTGACCGGCCCTTCGCCATTGGCGCGAAGCTGCTCCAACCGGACCCCCGCGATCACGCCACAAAGATTATTGGATTTCAATGCATTCATGAGGCGGGCGACAATGCGCCCGATACGCCAGTGACCGATCACACGACCGATTCCAGCACACGCATCCTGTCCAACTGGCAGGTGATCAAATTCCTGTTCAAGCAATGGCGCCGCCGGCCCTGGTTTTTCGGAGCGCTGGTTGGATTCACGACGATTGCGACCGTTTTCGATGTCATGGTGCCGATCGCAGCCGGTGCCCTGATCGATGCGCTCGCGCGCGACAATGACTCGCACTGGATCGCCTATGCGGTGTTTCTCTCCATGGCTGTCGCAGTCAATCTTTTCAGGCAGATAGCCATCCGTTTCGAAGTGCGGTTTTCGTCGGCGAATATGGCGGAGATGATTTCTGAGAGCTTTGCCAAGGTGCAGCGCTTTTCGCTCGACTGGCATGCGAACACCTTCGCCGGATCGGTCGTGCGCAAGGTGACGCGCGGCATGTGGGCCTATGACACGATTACCGCCGTGACCTGGTTCGGCCTGATCCCGTCAGTCGCGGTGATGACAGGGCTGGGCGTTTACATGTTGTTTCAGTGGCCTGTCGTCGGTGTCTTTGCGCTGTCTGTTACGCTTGTTTTCGTCATTCTGACCATTTGGGCGACCAACAGCTATATTCGGCCGCAAAATCTGCGCTCCAACGCGCTAGATTCTGAACTCGGCGGCGCCATCGCCGACGCGGTTGGCGGTATCGCGACCGTGAAGAGTTTCGGATCAGAGTCGCGCGAGGATAGCCGGTTTTCACAACTGGCCTGGCGCTGGCGCAGGGAGGTCAAAAAGACCTGGCTGCGCTTCGTCAATTCCTGGCTGATCCAGATCATCGCCATTCTGGCACTTCAGGCCGGATTGACCGGTTTGCTCATCTCCATGTGGGCGGCTGACCGGGCCAGCCCCGGCGATGTCGTGTTTGCGATCACTGCCTTCATGATGATGGCGGGCTATATGCGCCGTTTCGGTGAGGAGGTGCAGAACGTTCAGCGCGGCCTGGATGAAATCCAGGACATGGCCGGATTTGACCGGATGGATATTCAGATCGCGGACGCGATTGATGCGCCGGACCTTGTCCGCGGCCCGGGTGAGGTCGTTTTTGATGATGTCGGCTTTACCTATGCCAATACATCCAGACCCATCTATGAGGGCTTTGATCTGCACATTGCGCCGGGTGAAAAAGTCGCTCTGGTCGGCCCGACCGGGTCCGGCAAATCCACCTTCGTCAAGCTGGTCCAGCGCCTCTATGATGTGCAGGCAGGCGCGGTGCGCCTGGACGGTCAGGATGTGCGCGATGTCCGCCAGGACAGCTTGCGCCGGGCGATTGCGCTCGTGCCGCAGGACCCGGCGCTGTTTCACCGCACGATTGCCGAGAACATTGCCTATGGCCGCCCCGATGCAAGCCATGACGACATCCGAAAGGCGGCGCGTCTGGCCCATGCTGACGGCTTCATCTCAAACCTGCCCGCCGGGTATGAAACACTGGTCGGTGAGCGCGGCGTGAAACTGTCGGGCGGCGAGCGTCAGCGCGTCGCGATTGCGCGCGCCATTCTGGCCGATG